>JBMZDY010000119.1:0-6358 GCA_049614585.1 Oceanihabitans sp. | reverse complement strand
TATACTTTTTTGCGTTCTAATAGTTTAATCATCAATCAATCTACCGCTTGGCAGATTTTAAATCAATCATTATGTTAAAACAATTTTTTATTATCTGTTCTGGTGCAGATACCAATTTACTAGAAGGTTGCTCGAATGGCGAGCAAAACAAATATGCAGGTATTGGCGCTACTGTTTTTTTTACAGCTGTAATGGCTTTTATTGCTGCTAGTTACGCACTTTTCACTGTTTTCGATAATGTATATACTGCTTTATTTTTTGGGCTTGTTTGGGGATTATTAATTTTTAATTTAGACCGTTTTATTGTTTCTACAATAAAAAAGAGAGAGCATTTTTTAGACGAATTAATTCAAGCCTCTCCAAGAATAATGCTTGCTATAATAATAGCTATTGTAATTTCGAAACCATTAGAATTAAAGATATTCGAAAAAGAAATAAACCAAGTTTTACTAGAACAAAAAAATGAATTAACACTAGCTAATAAAAATCAAATTGCATTACAATACCAACCAGAAACCGAAGCTTTACAGCAAAGCATTACAAATTTACAAAAGGAAGTCTCCACGAAAGAAACTCAAGTAAATGCACTTTACAACACATACATAACAGAAGCCGAAGGTACATCTGGAACCAAAAAACTAGGCAAAGGACCTGTTTATAAAGAAAAAAGAGAAAAGCACGATGCAGCATTAGCCGACTTAAATGAACTTAAAACCATAAATAAAGAAAAAATTGCTGCAGCAGAAAAACAAATTGAACAGCTAAAAAACAATTTCGATACTACTGTCGCTAACACACAACCAACAATTGATGGTTTCGATGGTTTAATGGCTCGTGTCACAGCTTTAAATACCTTACCATGGCTACCAAGTTTATTTATCTTCTTATTATTTTTAGCGATTGAAACTTCGCCAATTATTGCCAAATTACTTGCGCCTAAAGGAGAATACGACTTTAAACAAGAAAACCAAGAGCATAAAGTAAAAACATGGACAAGCCAACAAGTATATCAAGAAAAAACATTGTTAAAAGCCGATAATGCTATTAATGATAAAGTTTATACAGATATAGCAAAAGAAGAAGCTATTTATGCTTATAAAAAGAAACTAGCGCAAGAATTAATGAAAAAACAACAAGAAGCATTTTACAACAAACAAACCAAGATATTATAATAATAAAAAAAGAACTTAATGAAATTCATTAAGCTCTTTTTATATATACTAATATAGTTTTTATACTATTTTACATTAGGTGCACCATCTAAAATCTCCTGATTAGCAAACTCTTCAAATTGTTTAAAGTTATTTCTAAAAGATTCCGATAATTTATAAGCCGTTTTGTAATACCCTTCGTCATTATTCCAAGTAGTTTTTGGGCTTAATACTTCGTCTGGTACATTCGGGCAAGTTTTTGGTTGTTGTACTCCAAAAACAGAATGCACATGAAACTTTCCAGCATTCTCTTTTTCTAAGGTTCCATCCATAGCTGCCGAAATCATTGCACGCGTATATTTTAATTTCATTCTAGAGCCAACACCATAAGGACCGCCAGTCCATCCAGTATTTACCAACCAAACATTAACACCTGCATCTTGCATTTTTTTGCTAAGCATTTCGGCATATTTAGTTGGGTGTAATGGCATAAATGGTGCTCCAAAACAAGCTGAGAAACTTGGTAATGGCTCGTTAATTCCAGCTTCTGTACCAGCTACTTTTGCAGTATAACCAGAAATAAAATGGTAAGCTGCTTGACCAGGAGTAAGCTTAGAAATTGGAGGCAATACACCAAAAGCATCTGCTGTTAAAAAGAAAATGTTTTTTGGGTTTTTACCAATAGAAGGTACTTTAATATTTTCTATATGGTGAATAGGGTAACTTACTCTAGTATTTTGTGTAATAGAAGTATCTTTAAAATCTACATTTCCATTATCATCTAATATTACATTTTCTAAAATAGCACCTTTTTTAATTGCTCCAAAAATTTCTGGTTCTTGTTCTTTCGATAGGTTTATTACTTTCGCATAGCATCCTCCTTCAAAATTAAAAACTGTGTTTTCGCCAGTCCAACCATGTTCGTCGTCACCAATTAAACTTCTGTTTGGATCTGTAGAAAGAGTCGTTTTACCAGTTCCAGAAAGACCGAAAAATATAGCAGTATCTCCTTCTTTACCTACGTTAGCACTACAGTGCATAGGTAAAGTGTTTTTAAATACAGGAAGAATAAAGTTTAAAGCAGAAAAAATACCTTTTTTAATTTCGCCTGTGTAACCAGTACCTCCTATTAAAGCAATTTTTCTGGTAAAATCTAATATCGCAAAGTTGTGTTGGCGTGTTCCGTCTATTTCAGGATCTGCCATAAAACCAGGAGCATTTACAATAGTCCACTCTGGTGCAAAATCTTTTAATTCTGCTTCTGTAGGACGTAAAAACATGTTATAAGCAAACATATTACTCCAAGGATATTCGTTTATTACACGAATATTTAATTTATAATTTTCGTCTGCACATGCATAACTATCTCTAACAAATACTTCTTTACTAGAAAGGTAGCTTGTTACTTTATTATATAGTTTTTCAAATTTATCTGAATCAAAAGGAATATTTATACTTCCCCACCATACTTTATCTTCGGTAATGGCATCTTTTACAATAAATCTATCTAGCGGAGAACGACCAGTAAACTCTCCAGTATTAACAGCTAGAGCTCCAGAAGCGCTTTCGCTTCCTTGTCCTTTTTCTATAGTTGTTTTATGAAGTTGGTCTGCCGATAATTGATAATTTACTTTTGCATTTAAAATTCCGTAAGGTTCTAACGAAACCGTTTTAGTAGCTTGAGTAGGATCGATCATATTATTTTAATAGTGTTGTTTAAAGTGCAAAATTAAAACATTATTTTAAAGTAACCATCTAAAACTTTAATTATCGCTATTCACTTTTAAAAAGTTTATTAACAATACACTCCAAGCACTTATTAATAGTACACCTCCTAGTGGCGTTATTAATGCTATACTTTTAAAATTTATATTCGTAACACTACTTGTAGACAACCCGTAAATAGAACCAGAAAAACACAAAACCCCTGTAAGTACTAGGTAGAATATTACTTTTTTAGATTTTTCATTAATTATAGAAGTAGACCCTATTATTAATAATAAAAATGCATGATACATTTGGTATCGCACGCCGGTTTCAAAAGACTGCAAAGCAGTAGTTGGTAACATTTCTTTTAATGCATGTGCAGCAAAAGCGCCTAAAATAATTGCTATTATTCCAAAAACACTTCCGGTAATTAGTATTTTTTTGTTCATATAAAATTGCTATTTACGTTTTAATAACTGTTACTATTTACTACATTCGTATTTACAAATTTACTCAACAATTCTCATTATGCGAAAGATTTTAGTTATTGGTTCTGGAAAATCATCATCATACCTTATAAAATATTTATTAGACAAATCTTACGAAGAAGATTTAGTAATAATTGTAGGTGATATAAATTTTACTCATGCTAAAAAATTAATTGGTGATCACGAAAACGCACAAGCAATTTTACTAGATGTTTTCGATAAACACTCTAGACAAGAAGCAATAAAAAATGCCGATATAGTAGTGTCTATGCTACCTGCACGTTTTCATATTGAAGTAGCAAAAGACTGTATTACCTTTCGTAAAAACATGGTAACTGCATCGTATATAAGCACAGAAATGCATGCTCTAGATAAGGCTGCTAAAGAAAAAGGGTTAATTTTTATGAATGAAATTGGTGTTGACCCAGGAATAGACCACATGAGTGCTATGCAAGTTATAGATAGAATTCGCGAGCAAGGCGGAAAAATGATTTTATTTGAATCGTTTACTGGAGGTTTAGTAGCACCAGAAAGCGACACTAATTTATGGAACTACAAATTTACCTGGAATCCAAGAAACGTTGTTACTGCTGGACAAGGTGGAGCAGCAAAATTTTTACAAGAAAACACCTATAAATATATAGCTTATAATAGACTATTTAGACGAACCGAATTTTTAGAAGTCCCTGGCTACGGCCGTTTTGAAGCTTATGCTAATAGAGACTCTTTAAAATACCAAAGTATTTATGGCTTAGACGATATAAAAACTCTTTATAGAGGTACTATGCGACGAGTTGGTTTTTCTAGAGCTTGGAATGTGTTTGTACAATTAGGGATGACAGACGATAGCTATACAATAGACGATAGCGAAAACATGAGTTATCGCGATTTTATGAATGCGTTTTTACCATATAGCCCAACAGACTCTGTAGAACTTAAATTTAGACATGCTTTAAAAATTGATCAAGACGATGTGGTTTGGGATAAATTTTTAGAGCTAGATTTATTTAGTAAAACAAAAATGGTAGGATTAAAAAAAGCAACTCCTGCACAAATTTTACAAAAAATACTAATGGATAGTTGGACACTAGATGCTAACGACAAAGACATGATTGTAATGTACCATAAGTTTGGATACGAACTGGATGGAAAGAAGCACCAAATAGACGCTACAATGGTTACAATTGGCGAAGACCAAACTTATACTGCTATGGCAAAAACCGTAGGTTTGCCTGTAGCAATTGCGACTTTAGCTATATTAAACGAAAAAATTATAACTCCTGGTGTACAAATACCACTTAATAAAGAAGTATACAACCCAATACTTAAAGAGCTAGAAAGTTTTGGTATAACATTTCAAGAAAAAGAAGTCCCTTATTTAGGATACAACCCTTTACACGTATAAATTTTCACTCTTATACAAGCATCTAGTTTCTATTTAAAAGCATTTATGTACATTTATGTTTTTAACCGAAACTTATTTTTAAATGAAAACCGTAAACAACAACATTTTAATAGATGGTATTGATAAAAAAATACTTCGTGCTTTAATGCAAGATGCGCGAACTCCTATTTTAGAAATAGCTAGAAATGTTGGTATCTCGGGTGCTGCTATTCACCAACGTTTACGTAAACTAGAAAAATCTAAATTAATAGCTGGTTCTAAATTTGTTATAAACCCAAAAATATTAGGCTATACTACAATGGCATATATTGGTGTATATCTAGACAAGGCAATGAGCAACCCAGAGGCTGTAAAACAATTAAAACAAATACCCGAAGTTTTAGAATGCCATTACACAACCGGAAATTGGAGTATATTTATTAAAATTCTTTGTAAAGATAACGAGCATTTAATGCATGTATTAAATAAAAACATTCAATCTATTTCTGGAGTATCTAGAACCGAAACCTTTATTTCTCTGCAACAACAAATTGATAGACAAATTAAGATATAAAAAAAACTCCTAAATTATTTTTAGGAGCTTTTAAAATTTTGGTTAGATACTATTTATTGCTTAATAAGCTTCTTAATAACATGTATGTTTTCGCCTTTTAAGTTTATTAAATACATACCACTATTTAGTTGTGAAATATTCACTTGATTATTTACTATTTTTGTACGTATTACCTCTTTTCCGGTAACATCAAAAACAATTACTTCATCAATTTTATCAGCATTAGAAATCGTTACAAAATTATTTGCAGGATTAGGATACATACTAATTTTATTAATATCAAATTCGGTAGTAGAAAGAGTAAATAACTGCAAAGCATCTGGCATATTCGATACTGCATTCGAGTAATCAGTATCTGCAATGCCATTAGATTTTGCGTAATTTGCTGGGTCTGTTAATGCAATTTTAGCTGCAGCAATACTAGCTGGCAAATTTGCTTCACCAGAAAAATCATAACTTCCCATATAGACGGTGTTATCCCACTCATTATCTACACCTGTACCAGCACCAACTCCTAACGCAGTTCTAGGTAAACCTGAATCACTTAAACCTGGAGGTAAGCTAGTTTCATTAGAATCGTTTGGATTACCTGTAAATAATGTAGAAGCATTATGTATTACAAATAAAAATGTTGGCGTATTAGCCGCATTAGTTCCTCCTGCTGCATTTGTTGCGTCTTGGAAAGCTATTACTTGATCACCAGAAGTAGCTAAACCCATCCCACCAGTAATTCTAGAATCTGTATAAGAAGTAAAATCTGTATTTCCTCCTCCAGCATACTTTATAATATCACCTGCAGATAACCCACCAGCAGGAACCGTGTATTTTACAGCTCCTTCTGTACATACAGGAGTTCTAAACCCAACAGTATCTGTACCACAATCGGTAAAATAAATTCCAGTACCAGCATCTATATCTACAAAAGTTATAAATGCAAAGTCATCTGGTGTATCTGCTTGGTTTTGAATAATAGCAATATCTCCTACTGCTAATGTAGTTTGTGCATTTAGTTTATTGGTAACCAATAATAATGGTAATGCGAATAAAAAAGAAA
>JBMZDY010000118.1:0-6362 GCA_049614585.1 Oceanihabitans sp. | reverse complement strand
ATTAAATTTAAACAATGATCAAACCATTACAGGTGAAATTAATAAACATACTACTGGTTATCATGCACTACCACAAAAAAAATCTTACTTTAGTAATGCAGATGAACACTTAAAAAACTATCAAGACAAGTATACAAATATTGAAATATTAAACCATAATGTAGAAAATGGTAATAAAAACAGTGCTGAGTTTAAAGAAAAATTTGAAATCAAATACTTATCAGAGGATATAGGTGATAACATTTACATTAACCCTTTCTTATTTAAATTCTTTGAAGAGAATCCATTTAAATTACAAGAAAGATCTTATCCTACAGATTTTGGCTATAAAGACACCTATTTATATACTCTAAAAATAAATATTAACAACTATGAGATAATTGAAAAACCTAAAGATTTTAGTTCTAAACTTCCAAATAATGCTGGACATTTAATTTTTTCATCAAAAATCATAGATAGTTCTATTGTAGTATATTTTAAATTAAAATTTGATAAAGCAATTTATGAACCAGAATTTTATCCATACTTAAAACGTATTATGAACCAAGTAGTAAACATACAGCAAAATTCTATTATAGTATTAAAAAGAAAATAACTAAACTTTTCACTACTTTTGAAAAACAATGAGTAAGTATTCACATAATAAATGGCGTTTAAAACTGCAAGAAATAATCTATGAAGCAGATACACCTGCAGGAAAGTTATTTGATGTAGTCTTACTCTTTACAATTATTGCCAGTATTATACTAGTTATGCTAGAAAGTGTAAATAGTATAGATACTAGATTTCATGATTTTCTAAATATTTCAGAATGGATAATAACAATTCTATTTACTATAGAATATATTGCAAGAATATATACTGTAAAAAATCCTTTAAAATACGTAACTAGTTTTTATGGTATTATAGATTTACTTTCAACTATACCAAAATATATATCATTAGTCTTTGGTGGTATACATGCATTAGCTGCATTACGTGCTCTACGCTTATTACGAGTTTTCAGAATTTTAAAACTAGCTCGTTATTTAGGAGCATCTAATAATCTTGTAGCTGCAATTAAGGCTAGTAGAACAAAAATTTCGGTTTTCTTATTTGCTGTAATTATTATTTCTATTATTCTTGGTACGATTATGTATTTAATTGAAGGCGAAGAAAATGGCTTTACTAATATACCTAAAAGTGTTTATTGGTGTATTGTTACGCTAACTACAGTTGGTTATGGAGATATTGCACCTCAAACACCTATTGGACAATTTATAGCTTCTATAGTTATGATTTTAGGTTATGGTATAATTGCTGTACCAACAGGAATTGTAACTTCAGAACTTACAAAAAAATCAGAAAAAGATAATAAAATAGACACAAATACTCAATCTTGCCCTAATTGTACTAAAGAAAATCATAAAGACAATGCAGAATTTTGCTATTCTTGTGGTCATAAATTACATTTTTAAAAAGCCTAGTAATGAATAGTACTAGCAAATTTCTAATTTCAATTGTTGGCCCAACTGCAATAGGTAAAACTAGTTTGAGCTTAAAGCTTGCGAATCATTTTAATACAGAAATTATTTCTGCTGATTCACGTCAGTTTTTTAAAGAAATGCAAATTGGTACTGCTGCTCCTACTCTAGAAGAATTAACTGCAGCTCCACATCATTTTATTCATCATAAATCTATAGATGAAGAATACTCTGTTGGTGCTTTCGAAAAAGATGCAATACAAAAGCTAGATAATCTTTTCCAAAAACAAGATGTTGTTATTATGGTTGGTGGCTCTGGATTGTATGTAGATGCAGTGACTAAAGGATTAGATTATTTTCCTACTGTAGATAAGAGTATTCGCGAAAAGCTAAATCTGCAATTAGAAAACGAAGGTCTTGAAAGTTTGCAACAACAATTAAAAATTTTAGACCAAGAAACCTATAATACCATTGCATTAAAAAATCCGCAACGCGTTATTCGTGCTCTAGAAATATGTATTGGCACCGGAAAACCTTATACTTCGTTTTTAAATAAAAATAAAGGAATTCGTTTTTTTAATACCATAACCATTGGTTTAACAGCCGAAAGAGAAATTATTTATTCTAGAATTAATAAAAGAGTAGATATTATGCTTGAAGAAGGTTTATTAGAAGAAGCCAAAAACTTAATTACAAAGCAAGAGTTAAATGCATTAAATACAGTTGGTTACAAAGAATTGTTTAACTATTTTAAAGGAGAATGGGCTTTAGAATTTGCAATTTCCGAAATAAAAAAAAACAGTAGGCGTTTTGCAAAAAGACAACTAACCTGGTTTAAAAGAAATACAGAAACGCTTTGGTTCGATTATGAAACCAATATAAAAACTATAATAGCAGCAATAGAAAAAGTAAGCAATAAATAATTCTACTTTTAGTATTGAGTAAAGGTGTTTTTGAGAAGTGAATAAAACAACAAAAAAAATACTGATTTGGATATTTTCAATTATTGGAATTGGAATTATTGGATACATTAGTTTTGTTGGCTTTGTGATGTATACTTTTGCGAGTGGTTGCGGAATAGATGACGGACCATTCAATGCAATATTAGTTGAGGAAACTATAATTTCGGGAAACTCGAAAATTTTTGAATTGAAAAATAACGGGATTCTTATTTTGGACAATCGAACAGACTCACTCTCACCTACTCTAACTTTAAAAGAAAACGGAATTATTAAATGGACTTTGGACACTGACACACGCAATACGAAAGGCTACGAATCTACCCGGATTTGGAAAATAAGTAACGTTACTATTACCAAAAAAAGTGACCCAATAAAACTTAATTTTGCAGGACATTGGACTTATGGAGCTGAAGCAGGTTCGATGGAAATTGATAGAGAAAATGGCGAAAATCGTTTTTGTTTAAGTTGGTAATACTAAAACGACACACCAACAACAGGTATAATTAATTGAAAAACCCTCTCGGGTTTTTACACAATAAAACCATAAACTAACCTATTATTCTTTTAATAAAGCTTCTATAAAGCCTGTAAATTCTAATTTAAAATCTGTAAACTTTTCGCCAGTTGCTGGTCCATTAAAGCCTGTATGAATTTTTCTTACTTTACCTTCCTTATCTATAAATATGGTAGTAGGATAACTTAACACATGATTTAGCATTGGCAGTTTTTCTTGAGCTGCACTTTTACTAGAAGTTCCTGTTTGCGCAAGTAAAATAGGATACTTTATACCTACTCGATCTTGTAAACGCTTTATGTTATTAAACGCTTTTTTTTCGGTTTTAACGTATTCAAAAGCTAAGGCAACAATTTCAAAATCTTTTTTATTGTTTTCATTATAGAATTCTGAATAATATATACTTTCGTCTAGACAGTTAGGACACCAAGTTCCCATAATTTGTACCAATACTACTTTATTTTGAAAACGCTTATCGGTTAAAGAAACCATTTTACCAGTTGCGTCTGGAAAAGAGAAAGCTAATTTATTGTAGCCTTCATTTAAAAAGGTTAAATTATTTGCGTCTGGCAATGTAAAACTTTCGTTTCTTTTAGCAACAAAAGGCTCTTCCCAATGGTTTCCAGAATAAAATTTACCTTGCATGGTAGAATCGGTTACTTTGGCTTTAAATAAAAATGCATGTGCTCCATCGAAAGTAGAAAGCTCTAACTGGTTACCATTAATAACACCTTCTAGATATCTATAATCGCCAGTTGTGGTTCTAAAAGTTCCGGTAACTTTATTTCCTTCTTGTGTAAATATTCCTTTTGCCAAGTATTTATCTGCTTCTGTATTTGGGCTAAAAACGGTTTCCCAATTACCAGTTATATTTACTAATGGCTTTGTATTACTTTCAAACCTTGTATCGCTTTTAAAAGCTTTTAATGGCACTACTCTATTTAAGTTTGGTTTTACAAAGCTTCCGTTTAATGTGTTGTTTTCTATTTTTGCTACTAAATAACCTTCAAAAACTGGCATGTTTATATATACAGAATCGTTTTCATATTTAATTTCGTTTACCGTTATAACCTCTTTAGCATTATAAATTTCTAGAGCTGACTTAGATATTACTTTAAATAAAAAAGGCAATGTCTCGGTTTCACTAACTTGCAATTCTGCACGATAACTTGCTAGTTCTAGTGTTTTTGGGTTTTCATTTTTACAAGAAAGAATTGTTAGAAAGGTGACTAGTATTAAAAAATGTTTTTTCATTATGTGTTGTTTCGAATGCAGTTATATATTAATAAAATAAAAAAATCTCCAAGAGTATGTACGCTTGGAGATTTTATATATATAGAATCTTTATATACTATTAAATAGTATCGTCTAAATAATCTGGAGTGCCGTTACCATTGGTATCTTTTACAATATAGGTTTCTATAGTTAAAATCTCGTCACCAGTACCAGAATCTATAGTAGTTTCGCGGCTTATTTCGTACTCGTTAGCAGCAAAAACAGGTTCGGTTTCACCATTTGTAATATTTACCATATAAGTTTCGTAATCTAACTCATCTCTTGTTAATACACCATCGCCATCGTCGTCGTTATCTACAAAGTTTGGTAAGGTGTCGCCATCGGTATCGTCAGAATACACATCGCCATCTCCATCTAAATCTTCTTTATAAGAAGGAATATTATCGAAATCGAAATCGGTATGTATCGCTTCCATTAAATTAACTTTAAAAACTAAAGGCGTATAAGCATCTACTTCGCCAATTGGGCTAGAGAAATAGCCAATACCAGAAGGAACAAATATTGCACCAATACCATGGTTGTGGTAACTTATAGTACCATCGCCATTATCGGTAAAACTTTCGGCTGCATTAAACTCGATTAAACCTTCTTTAAAACCAGTTACAACACCACTAAGTGAGGTACCAATTTGCGTTAAGTTTAAACCAATAGGAGTTACTTTACTATCAAACACATAATTATTTGCAAAAATAGAACCTTCGTAAGTAAGGAAAGCTTCGTCTGATGCATATAATTCATCTCCTAAACCTTCACGAATTTTTAAATAGTATAATTTATACACTATTGCTTCGTCTTCTGGATCGGTAACCATTTTGTAGTCTACCATTTCCATTAAAGGTGTTTTATCTAGGTTGTTTTCGTCAATTTCTTTAAAAATTATTTGAAAATCATCGTTTGCAACACTATAAGGGTTTGCAAAGTCGAAATCCTCATAATTATAAAAATGAGTTTCTAAAAAAGTTTCAATTTCTGCTAAGTCTTCTGCATATACTTCAGCTCTATCTCTATCTGGCACACCATTAGAACCACCATCGTCATCGTTTTTACAAGATATAAATACCATCGCTAAGGCAAGTAAACATAGTGCAATTTTTCTTAATTTCATTATTCTGTTTTTTTTAGTGTGGCAAGATACAATTTTAACTAATTTTGCCCAACTACATTAACGTAGTTTTTACATTTATATGCGAGTAGATAAATATTTATGGTGCGTTCGGTATTTTAAAACTAGAAATCTAGCTACTACAGCTTGTAAAAAAGGGCATATAAAAATAAATGGGAATGTAGTAAAACCTAGCCGTGAAGTATATACAACCGATATTATTGAAGTTAGAAAAAACCAAATAAATTATAAGTTAAAGGTTAACGATATACCACCAAATCGAGTTGGTGCTAAATTGGTAGATTTATATAGAACAGATACCACACCAAAAGAAGCTTTTGAAGCACAAGAACTTCTTAAATATGCAAAAGATTATTATCGTAAAAAAGGAACTGGTAGGCCAACAAAAAAAGACCGTCGCGATATAGAAGATTACCAAGATGAAAATGAATAATAAATTATTAATTCTCGAAATTCTCTTTTATATTTGAAAAAACAGCTAGAATATGGCAAGCAAAGAAAATAGTATTTTAAATCAAGAAGAAATAAACCATAAATTAAAGCGTATTGCTTATCAAATTTATGAGAGTAATGCCGATGAAAATGAAGTTATTTTAGCTGGTATTGCAAGTAATGGTTATATACTTGCAAAAAAACTAAAAACAATACTTCTAAAAATAGCAACCGTAAAACCCATACTTTGCAAAGTTACCATAGATAAAAAAAATCCTTTAAGCACAATAGAAACTTCTATTCCAGAAAGCGAATACACTAATAAATCTGTAGTTTTAATTGACGATGTATTAAATAGTGGGACTACTTTAATATATGGTGTTAAGCATTTTTTAAATGTTCCATTAAAGCAATTTAAAACAGCAGTTTTAGTTAACAGAAACCATAAAAAATATCCTGTAAAAGCTGATTTTAAAGGTATTTCACTTTCTACCTCGCTAAACGAAAACGTTTCTGTGATATTTGAAAAAAATAATGACAGAGCGGTATTAGAATAACTTCAAAATTATTTT
>JBMZDY010000117.1:0-6425 GCA_049614585.1 Oceanihabitans sp. | reverse complement strand
GAAGTTATTAATTCTGAAAGTGTTCTACCAGCTGCTAATAAACCATCTACTACTTTATTTGCAAGTTCGACAGTTGTTTCTACAATAAACTCGGTAAATTCTGAAATTGCTGTACCAATATTTGCTGCCGACTTTACAACTTGTTTTACAAAATCGGAAGCAGCATCTGCTGTATCACTAACTATTTCGGAAAGTGTATGCCCTAGTTCTGTAAAAGAACGTACCACCTCATCTATTAACCTTCCTGGTCTAGTTACTAAGGTTACTAATATAGAGCCTATAGTCTCGCCAATTGCCATTAATGCACGTACAGTATTTTTAATTAATGTTAGTCCAAATTGTAATGCTTGGTTTAAAATATTTCCAATTTCTTTTCCTATTTTTATAAGCGCTTCTACACCAGCTTTAACAAATTCGTATGTTTTTAAAGCTAACCACTTTAGTAAATCGCCAAGTATTTGACCTAATTGATCGATTGCATGAATAACCGATTCGATAATATCTTTTGCAAACTGGAAAACACTTTCCATTATTTCGAAAAACGTTTTACCTATTTGTTTAATCGCTTCTACAAACTTTTTAACTACGGCAAAAGTATATTCTGCTGCTGCTTTTAAAATTTCCCATATTTTTTTTCCTGCTTCAACAAGTGCTCTTGCTAAACTTGCAACTTCGTCTACTATCCAATTAACAACATCGGAAATAGCTTCTACTAAATCTTCAAAAAATTCGGTAAGTGCATCAACAATTGCTGTAACTGCATCTGCAATTGCATCTGCAACATCTTCAAAAAACTCTACAACTGCGCTGTCGTTTTCTCCATCTGGAAAAACAGGATTATGGCCTTCAATTTTTCGCATTTGTGCTCCTGCATCTCGTAACCAATGCATTACTTCTTTTACACCGTTTTCGTCTTTTTTATTTTTATCGTCATGCACAAAATCTTTCATAAGTGTTCTACATTGCTGCCTTGGTAACTGGCTCATGGCATGCACAACACCTTTACCTTGATTTGCATTTCTATAACCTTTAATTACTGCTTTACGCTCCTTTTTTTGCATTTGTGCAACACCTTGAAAAAACTCGCGGTGTGCATTTGAGTCTTTAATAGTTTTTGCATACGATTCGGATAATTTCACCGCTTTATTCTCGCTTTGCTTATACATCATTTTTACTGCTGGAGCAAGCTCTACTGCTTTAAAGTTGCATTTTTCTACAGCATCTGCTACCGATTTTTTACTTCGGAAGGAAGCAGATTCTAGAGCAATTAGAATGGAGTTTTTACCAGAACTGAATTTGGTTTTTTGAAGTGATTTTTTTCTAGCTTCAACTTTTTTTTCGGAAGCTGCTTTACTAAGTTTTTTACTTTCCTTTTTTTTGGAAGTAACTGTTTTTTTGGAAGTGGTTTTTTTCTTTCCCATAATATTTAAAAATTTGATTAATACGAGCTAAAAAAATCTAGGTAATTAAGGGAAGAAAAACTAAATTAATAAAATTACTACAAACCACAAAATCTAAACAACTGATTTTCAATGTGTTTGAGTAATGTAAATATTTAATTTTATTGGTATTGTTTATTAATAAATAATTATTGTAAAGGTTAACAATTAATATTATTTATTTTTTTTGGAGTAAATCTGGACTTATAAATGCGATTAAATATAAGTAGTTTGATGTATTTATGGAGTGTAAAAAGTTCTATATTTTATTGAAGCATTAATATTACTTTAAATATTAAAGGATTTTTCTGGCACTTTTCCTTTTACACCTTTATAGAAATTATACATAAACTTAAAATCTTCTTCTACGTTATCGGTTGGATAAAAAGGTTCTGATATTAAGTTTTGTTTGTTTTCGAAATCTAAAGTAAACATTATAATTGGCACATTTGCTGCTTTTGCAATATAGTAGAAACCTGTTTTCCAGATATCTACTTTTTCTCTTGTACCTTCTGGTGCTAAAGTAAGCCTAAACTCTTCGCTGTTATTAAATACTTTAGCAATAGCTTCTACTTTGTTTTGCCCAGGAGTTCTATCTATAGATCGCCCACCTATTAGTCTTAAATACCAACCTACAGGTCCTACAAAGAGTTCTTTTTTGCCTATAAAGTTTGTTTTTACACCTACGCTTTTACGCAATAAAACACCAATATAAAAGTCGTGCCAACTAGTATGTGGCGCGGCTATTATAACTGCTTTTTTTATGGTATTCATAGAAAATGTAGTATTCCCTACAATTTTCCAACCAATTATTTTAAAGTATACAAATCTGGCTAACCAACGCATATTACATTTTTTGGTAGAGTTCTTTTAGCGTATTTCTAGTAATGGTTTTTTTCCAATTTTTACCAATGGCATTTTCCCATAACGGCTCTAAACTTAAAGCAACATCTATCATTATATTAAATTCATCGTCGCTTAAATTTGCACAGATGCCTTGTGGTATAGTTATATTATGTTTTTTACGCATGGCTTTGTACATAGCAACACCTTCTGGGTAATATTCTTCTAAATGTTCGAAAACTATGCAGTTACCAATACCGTGTTTAACGCCTAATAAATATCCTAATCCATAACTCATTGCATGTGCTACCCCAACTTGAGAATAAGCAATGCTCATGCCACCATGCCAAGAAGCCATCATTAATTTATCGGCAGCCGTTTTTTCGTCTAGCGAATCTTCAAAGAAAATTTCTTTACATAACTCTAAGGCTTTTTCGCCATAACTTTGACTAAAAGCATTTAAATAGGTTCCGTTTAAAGATTCTATACAATGTACAAAACAATCCATCCCTGTATAAAACCATTGATCTTTTGGGACGTCTTTAGTTAACTCTGGATCTAAAAGTACTTGATCGAATGGTGTGTAATCGCTATTTATTCCTAATTTTCTATCTGGTCCTGTTAATATAGTAGTTCTAGAAACTTCTGCTCCTGTTCCAGAAATTGTTGGAACACCAACATGGTAAATTGCTGGATTTTTTACTAAATCCCATCCTTGGTAATTTTTAGCTTCTCCCTTATTAGTTAGCATAATGGAAACTGCTTTTGCTAAATCTAAAATGGTTCCACCACCAATACCTATTATTCCAGATGGCCTTTCTTTATGTTTTAAAATAATTTGTTCTACCAACTCGTCTACTTGAGAGGTTTTAGGTTCTTCGTTTGCAGATATATAATGTAGCTCATCTTCGTATGCTAAAGGTATTCTAGAAGTTAACCAAGAATTTCCTTTAAAAACATCGTCAACTAAAAATATAAATGGTGCTTTGGTACCTTTTCGTTTAAGTGTTAAAATTTCACCTAGTTGATTGAAACTTCCTCGCCCAAAAATTACTCTGGACACCATAGGATAATTTTTATAACTCATTTAATTTGTTTCCTTTTAAAAAATAAAAATAACATTATTTATTTTACGGTTTGCATATTTTGAAGATTTTATACTAATTTCAAAATATCTTTTACATTTTTTATTGTTGTATATGCTTTACCTTTTGTTTCTGTTTCGCTTACCTGTTCGTGCGCCCAAGTGGTATGAAACGGAATATGTATCGCATTTGCTTGTATATTTACCAATGGTAATATATCTGACTTTAGAGAATTTCCTATCATTAAAAATTGAGATGGTTTAATATCTAAATGGTTTAATAATTTGGTGTAATTCTCTTCTTTTTTATCGCTTAATACTTCTATATGATGAAAATATTCTAGTAATCCTGATTTTTCTAATTTACGTTCTTGATCTAACAAATCGCCTTTGGTAGCTACAATTAACCTATATTTTTTAGATAATATTGCCAAGGTCTCTTCTACTCCTTCTAGTAGTTCTACTGGCTTATTAAGCATCTCTTTACCTAGGTTTAATATTTGTTCTATGGTTTTATTAGAAACCGTATAGTTAGACAATTCTAAAGCCATTTCTACCATAGACAATACAAACCCTTTTACGCCATAGCCATACAAAGGTAAATTTTGCATTTCTTTTTTAAATAGCTCTTGGTCTACTTTATTTGCGGTTTCAAAACCTCCTAATAGTTTTGCAAATGCTAATTCTGCATCTCTAAAATAAGTTTCGTTTACCCAAAGTGTATCGTCTGCGTCGAAGCCAATTACTTTTATATTTTGGTAAGGTTTACTCAATATTATTTTTTTAAACTTTTTAGGAATGTATTACTATTATATTTTAGGTTTTTTATTTCCAAAGTTTTTTTGCTCGTTCTAAATCTTCTGGTGTATCAATTTCTACACCTTGTATATTTGTTTCTACCATTTTTATACGTTTACCATATTCTAGATATCGAATGCATTCTATTTTTTCGGAAGCTTCCAATGGTAGCATTGGTAAATGGTAAAAATCTAACAATGCTTGTTTTCTAAATGCATATACTCCTTTATGCTTGTAATATTTTGCACCTACATCTGTCGCTCTAGGAAACGGTATTGGGCTTCGTGAAAAGTATAATGCAAAGTCTTCTTTATCTACAATTACTTTTACAGTATTTGGGTTTTTAATTTCTTCTTCGTTAGTAATATGTACCATTAACGATGCTAAATCTATTTGTTTATTTGCATCGGTTTTAAATACGTCTATTAATTTTTTAAGTGAGGCTACTTCTGTAAAAGGCTCATCACCTTGAACGTTTACAACTATATCTACATCGAGGTTTTCTACAGCTTCGGCAATTCTATCGCTACCACACTCATGTGTTTTTATACTCATTATAGCTTTGCCACCATGATTTACAATTTCGTTATAAATAATTTCACTATCGGTAACTACAAAAACATCATCAAATAAATTGGTTGCTTTTGTTGCTTCGTAAGTTCTTAATATAACCGTTTTACCGTTAAGATCTTGCATAAGTTTAGCGGGAAATCGAGATGCACTATAACGTGCAGGTATCATGGAAATTATTTTCATATACTACAAAAAGAGTTGAACTTCAAAAATAATACTTTTAATAGAGAATTACAGCATTGAAGAATTAAACTTTTAAGAAACCGAAATTAATAGGAAATGGAACTTAAAAAGTTACATTAATTAAATTGTTTTATAAATCTAAGCTTTCGCCAATTTCAAGAAGCATTAGGTCTTTATCTTTATTAAAAAACATTCGTTTGGCGGCTTCGTGGTCTATTTCTATATACCCAAAAGTATCGAAATGATAACCCAATATTTTATCGCATTGCACAAAATCGCTAGCTATAATTGCATCTGAAACACCCATTGTAAAATTATCGCCTATTGGTAATATTGCCAAATCTAGTTTGGTTTGCATTGGTATTAATTTCATGTCTAATGTTAATGCAGTATCGCCGGCGATATAAATATTTTTATGTTCGCCTTCTAAAACAAATCCACCTGGCTGTCCGCCATATGTACCATCAGGAAATGACGAAGTGTGAATGGCATTTACATATTTAAGGGTTCCGAAATCAAAATTCCACGTACCTCCATGATTCATAGGGTGCCCAGTAAATCCTTGATTTTGAAAATGAGTAACAATCTCGTAATTAGATACTATTGTTGCGTCTGTACGTTTGGCTATTGCTTGTACATCTAGTATATGATCTTGATGTGCGTGCGTTAGTAAAATATAATCGGCATTTATTGTATTTATATCTATATGTGATGCCTTTGGGTTTCCAGAAATAAATGGGTCTACTAAAATGTTTATTTCCCCTATTTGAATACCTAAACAAGCATGACCATAAAATGTAATTTTCATAAGAAATTATTTTAATTAAAAACAGTAAATAATATAGCAAACAAAAACGTGCTTAATGCTACTTTTTTAAGCTCTTTATCTAATTCTTTTAAGATAATATTTTTTGCAACGGTTATTATATTCAAAATTAAAGGAATAAATGCGATTAAAAAAAGGTATTGTTTTGGTGACATATAATGCCTTTGTACATAAATTACTGCAAAAACTAATGCCAAACTTATTAAGGTATAATGGTATAGCTTAGCTTTTTGACTTCCTAATTTTACTACTAATGTGTTTTTATGCGATTTTTTGTCTTGTATTCTGTCTCGCATATTATTTAAATTAAGTACTGCCACACTTAATAACCCTATACTAGTTGCAGGAAAAAATATATCTATATTTAATTGCTTTGTGTACAAAAAGTAACTACCAACTACACTTAACCAACCAAAAAACACAAAAACAAAAACATCTCCAAAGCCAGAGTATCCATAGGCTTTTTTACCAACTGTATATTTTATTGCTGCTGTAATTGCTAATACACCAAATACAAAAAAGAGTATTGAGTATAAAAAATTTGCTTTTCCAAATGCTTTATAAATAAGAATTATAGCAAATACTAGCGTTACAATTGCGGTAGCTATTATAGCATTTTTCATTTGAGCCGAAGTTATAATTCCAGATGCTACCAAACGTTGCTCTCCTTCTCTATTTT
>JBMZDY010000116.1:0-6426 GCA_049614585.1 Oceanihabitans sp. | reverse complement strand
TTCCTTTGCCTATCTGGAGAACCGAAGATGGTAAAGAAGAAATTTGTATTGGTTCTGTCGAAGAATTAAAAGCCGAAATGAGTAAAGCAGTTGCTGCTGGAGTTTTACAGGCAGCTATTTACGAAGATTTTGAAGTTGGAAACAACACAGAAGAAAACTATGCTAAAATAGATTTACATAAAAATATAGTTGATGAAATTGTTTTAGTTTCTGCATCTGGACAACCAATGAAACGCGAAAGCGATTTAATAGATGTTTGGTTCGATTCTGGCTCTATGCCTTACGCACAATGGCACTATCCTTTTGAAAACAAAGAGAAAATTGACGAAAACAAATCTTTCCCAGCAGATTTTATTGCAGAAGGGGTAGACCAAACACGTGGTTGGTTTTATACCTTACATGCAATTGCAACGATGGTTTTCGATTCAGTTGCTTATAAAAATGTAGTATCAAACGGATTGGTTTTAGATAAAAATGGGCAAAAAATGTCGAAGCGTCTTGGCAATGCTACAGACCCTTTTGAAACTTTGTCAACCTATGGAGCAGATGCTACACGTTGGTACATGATTGCTAATGCAAACCCTTGGGATAATTTAAAGTTTGATGTAGATGGTATAGAAGAAGTAAAACGTAAGTTTTTTGGAACATTATACAATACATATTCCTTTTTTCAGCTGTATACCAATCTAGATAAATTTAGCTATAAAGAAGCAGATATTCCTTTAAACGAAAGACCAGAAATAGATCGTTGGATTCTTTCCGAATTACATACATTAATTCAAAAAGTAGATACATTTTACGAAGCTTACGAGCCAACAAAAGCAGCTCGTGCTATTTCCGATTTTACACAAGATTTTTTAAGCAACTGGTATGTACGATTAAGCAGAAGGCGTTTCTGGAAGGGCGATTACCAAACCGATAAAATTTCGGCTTACCAAACCCTATACACTTGCATGCTAACAATAGCAAAATTAGGTGCACCAATCGCTCCGTTTTTTATGGATAAGCTGTATTTAGACCTAAACTCGGTTACCCAAAAAGAGGCTTTCGAATCGGTACATTTAGCAGAATTTCCAGTTTATAACGAAGCTTTTGTAGACAAAAGTTTAGAACGCAAAATGGAAGCAGCACAAACTATTTCGTCTTTAGTATTATCGTTACGTGCAAAAGAAAAAATAAAAGTTAGGCAGCCGTTGCAAAAAATAATGATTCCTATAGATAATAAACTTCAAAAGGAAGAAATTTTAGCAGTAGCAGATTTAATAAAACACGAAGTAAATATTAAAGAAATTACCCTTTTAGAAGATGCTTCAGAGATATTAGTAAAACAAATAAAACCCAATTTTAAAACGCTAGGACCTCGTTTTGGAAAGGACATGAAAGCTATTGCAGGAAAAATTCAACAGTTCACAGCTAACGACATAAAAAAAATAGAACAAAATCAAGTTTTAGATATCGATATTAACGGAAAAAGTATTACTTTAGAACTCGGAGACGTAGAAATTACCTCACAAGATATTGAAGGCTGGCTAGTAGCAAATCAAGGCAGTTTAACCGTTGCTCTAGATGTTACTATAAGCGACACGCTTCGAAAAGAAGGAATAGCACGAGAGCTAGTAAACCGAATTCAAAATCTACGAAAAGATTCTGGTTTCGAAGTAACCGATAGAATAGATGTGTTATTAGAAAAAGACGAACAAGTGGTATTGGCAATACAAGATAATTTAGAATATATTAAAGCCGAAACCTTAACGCAAAACCTAGAAATTAAAGACCAAGTAAATAATGGTATAGAAATTGCTTTTGATGCTGTAAGTACCAAATTATTTATTACAAAACATTAACATTATGGCAGCAGACACAAACATTAGATACGCAGATAAAGACTTAGCAGAATTTAAAAAGCTAATATTAGAAAAAATTGAAAAAGCAAAACACGATTTAGAACTTATTAAAAGTGCATACATGAACGACCATAATAATGGTACAGACGATACTTCGCCTACGTTTAAAGCTTTTGAAGAAGGTAGCGAAACCATGAGCAAAGAAGCAAATTCGCAATTGGCAATACGACAAGAAAAATTTATTCGTGATTTAAAAAACGCGTTAATAAGAATAGAAAACAAAACCTATGGTATTTGCCGTGTTACCAAAAAGTTAATAGGCAAAGAACGCTTAAAATTGGTACCACATGCAACCTTAAGTATCGAAGCAAAAAATATGCAGTAACCAGTTTACTAAATAAAAATAGATTAAATCGTTTCTTTTAAAAAGAAGCGATTTTTTTGTGCTTAATTGGCACACATTTGTTTTAAAACCTCAAATTTATTTTTATAACACGCTGTAAATGAGCTAAAAAAGGTAATCGCTTAACAATACTAAGCTAAAACCTTTCTAATTGTAATGTAAAACATTAGCCCAAATCCAAGATGTTATATTAATTTTGTATTACACTTTTAACATTTTGTTATGAAAAAGCTTTTAATTATTTGCGCAAGTATATTACCAGTACTTATATTGGTGATGTCTTTTTTAATAGTAGATAAAAACGGCAACAATATAAAAGAGGCTATTACAGTTAATGGCGATAATGTTGCAATAAAAACTGTAGACTATAGATCTGCCAGTCCTTCTAATCAATTACCTTTTTGCAGCAATACCGAAGATGTTTTTTACAAACACAAAGTTTCTTATGGCGATAACAAATTAATTATCGGTATGGAAAGTGCATCTATATTATTATCCGAAAACATAGATTATCAAATATTAAAAGCACCAAATGGAAATACCGCTTTATTAGAAGAAATTACTTGTTCTAACTATAGTATACCTTTAATAACAGGAGGCTCTTTTAAGTTGGTTTTAGAAAACGTAGAACCAAACGACGTTTATTACTTAAGAGTTTACAAACCTTCAAATCTAGTTAGTGTTTTGTTAGATAGCTTAATAAAAGCAACAACAATAACCATGAATAGTGTTTACGATCACGTTTTAGTATTAGACCAAGTTGGTGTAGATGCAGACAACCTTATAATAAATGCTAACGTAACGGTAAACCAATTAAACTCTATGCCAGGAGTATCTGGAGCAATTTTTACAAACGAAACCGATTATCAATTTTATATAGATAATCATCCAGATGAATTTTCCTCACCAACCACAGAAACCGAATTAGTAAATATGATAAATATGGTAAATGCTTCTTTAACTTTATCTGGTATTTAACACAAAATTACACGTGCCTTTTTTTGCCCCAAGTCACTTACAACTAATGTGTTGAAGCATTTAAAAACCAAAAATCTACACTACTAAATATAGTTTGTGTAGATTTGCATTTATTTTCATTTTATGTTTATCCTATAAAGTAGCCGTTTGTATTTTATATAAACACCATAAAATAGTTTACTAATTTTTAAACCCCTAAAATTTTGATTAGTTATTTTACAATTGACAAAAACGATGCTATTACTAGTAAACTAGAAAATGTATTAACAGACTTTACTGTTTTTAATTCTTGCGGAAACGGCTCGTATTACGAAGAAGCAATGAATAACATATTAAAAACGAAACCAGATTTAGTTTTTATTAATTTAGATAATGTTTTAGTAAATGCTTTCGATTTAGTAAGAGAACTAAGTATCTATTTAAAATTCCCGCCTTCCTTTATTGGTGTTTCTACTTCAAAGAAATTTGCATATTCTGCATTAAAATATGAGTTTGAAGATTATTTAATAAACCCACTTACCGAGTTAGAAGTTAGAAAATCATTATTAAAATTTCAACGTAAGTTAAGTCCTAATTCGTTTAAAACGCTTTGTTTAAAATCGTACAAAGATTACCAATATCTAGATATTGATAATATTTTATTTTTAAAAGCAGATAATAATGCGACCGATTTTTACATGCGAGATGGCGAAGTAATAAGTGCCTTTAAAACCTTAAAAGTTTTTGAAGGTGTATTACCAGGAAATTTTTTAAGAATACATAAAAGCTATATTGTAAATACCGATTACGTATCTAGAATTAATTATGGAAGTCAAAAATGTAGTGTTGCAAGTTTAAAACAACACAAACTACCATTTACAAAAACATTTATTAATAACATTGAGTCTATACAAGAGTCGTTATTAAATGTTTCGCTAATTAGTCAAAATTAAATTTCCCTCTCAAAAATAGGTTTTTCACAACTAAAGAGCATGGTTTCACTAAACCGAGCTTAAATAATTATAATTCACAGTATTAAGGTTTTATATTTGAACTGTAAGAAGCTGATATTAGCTTTGTTAAGTCATTATATTAATCCCTAAAACTAATTATATATTATGAAAAATTCGTATAAATTTGTAGCATTATTATTACTTGTATCTTTTTGCTTTGCTTGTTCACCAGAATCGTTAACAGAAGATACACAAAGTACTGGAGTAGACGTTGTAGCAACTGGAGGAGATGATTCTTCTGAAATAGATACAGATAGAGATTAAGTAAAAATCCTATTATAATTAAAAAGGCTGTTTTGAATGTTCAAAAACAGCCTTTTTTTTATACATTTACTTTTGTGTTACATAGCAACTCTTTAAAACTTACCTTATTTGTAAAAACGCTACTAATTGCGTTGGTATTAAATACACTTGTTGGCTGTAGTAAAAAACAGAGTACTATACAGCAAATTAACTCTCCAATAAACGACAATGTTGCACTTTTAATTAAAACTAAAGAATTATTAAAAGCGCAAGAATTAAATAAAACCATACAAAACGATTCTTTAAAAGCTAAAAATTATTTAAAAATAGCATTTAAAGCACTAAATTCTACCGACTCTACTATATACAAAACCGCTAACCGTTTAGCTTATAATTTAAGCTTAAAGTTAGAAGACACATTAGGGCAAGCAGAAACCCATTGGAATGAAGGTGCATTCCAATCAAGAAAAGAACAATTAGACTCTGCGTATTTTCATTTTATAAAGGCCTATAAATTATACGATGCTGTAGAGAATAATAATTATGCTGCTAAAATGCTATTTAATATGGCATTTATAGAAAGTCGTTTAGCAGATTATGTAAATGCGGAAGCAAAATTATTTCAGGCAATTTCTAAATACGAAAAACTAGACAAAAGCCTTTCGCTTTACAAATGTTACAAACTATTAGGTACAGTTTATAAAGACACCGAAGAATACGAGAACTCTATTATTTACCACAATAAAGCCTTAGAAAGTTTAAAAAAAATAGACAATAAACATTTTCAAAAAGAAGCTTTATTAAACGACATTGCACTAACAATGCAACTACAAGGCACTTATTTAAAATCTATTTCTACATTTAATAACGCACTAAACAACAAACAATTACCTAAAAAAAATCCATTATTATATTCTAAAATAATGGATAATAGAGCTTATACTAAGCTGCTTAATGGCGATACAACAAGCGTTTTTAAAGACTTTAAACTAGCACTTAAAATTAGAGATAGTTTAAACGATTTGTCGGGAATTGTAATTAATAAACTACATGTTGCCGAATATTTTATAGCAAAAAAAGATATTGTAAAAGCAACCCAATTTGCATTAGATGCTAAAAAACTAGCCAGCGAAACACAAAATAACAGAGACCTAATGGCATCGCTACTTTTACTATCTAAAACCGATAGCAAAAATGCAAGCACGCATTTAAGCGAATACATTTCACTAACCAATAAAACCGATAGGCAAGAACGTTTATTTAAAAACAAATTTGCTAGAATACGTTTTGAAACTGATTATTATATCGATAAATCGGAAAAACTATCATTACAAAAAGTGTACTTAATTATATTGGTATTTATATTATTTTTTATTTTCATATTGTTCTATATCTTAATAGTACAACGAGCAAAAACTAAAGAATTATCGCTCAAAGCAAAACAACAAGAAGCAAACGAAGACATATACAAGCTTATGCTAAAACAGCAATCTAAGCTTGAAGAAGGAAGACTTAAAGAACGTAATAGAATTTCGGAAGAATTACACGATGGTGTATTGGGTAAAATTTTTGGTGCAAGAATGGGATTAGGCTTTTTAAGCTTAAAAGGAGACGCAACTACACTAAAAAAGCACCAGCTTTTTATAGACGAATTACTAGACATAGAACAAGAAATACGAACCATTTCGCACGATCTTAAAAACGAAATATTACTATCTAAAAGAGATTACATTTCGCTTATTACTAGCTTTCTAGAAAGGCATTGCGAAATAAATAATTTAAAATTTAAAATTAATATAGACGAGTCTAGTTACTGGAACGATAGTAGTCACGCAATAAAAATTAACTGCTATAGAATTGTACAAGAATCGCTATATAATATTATAAAACACGCAAAAGCTACCTTTGTAGAGCTTGATTTTGATTACCAAGATAATTACCTTAAATTAACCATTACAGATAATGG
>JBMZDY010000115.1:0-6453 GCA_049614585.1 Oceanihabitans sp. | reverse complement strand
TAGGGAAAATTACGAAACACTTTATAGATTGTGGAGGTACTGTAAGAAACGAAGAAGTAGTAAACTTTCAATTATGGGATGCAAACGATTACAACCATAGATTACATCCTGAAAAATTGTTAAGCATTATAGAACTTTCGCAAAAGGTATTACAAATAGAAGATTTAGAAATTGAAGTGGAATACCAAGGAAATACCATAGAAAAATTTGGATTAGACTTTAACGGAAAAGATTTCCTATTAACCACCAAACAAACCGATTGCCTTGCGAAAGATAATTGTGGTATTCCAGTAGCAAAACCAAAAGTAAAACTGTCTAGTATAAATGCAGAAGCTTGTTGCGCATCAGATAGTAATTGTTGTTAAAAAAATAAATTCCATTTTATGCTATTTTCAGAAATAGAACAATTCGTGAAAAACATAAATATAGCTTCCATTTCTAGTAAAAGAAAAGCTTTATTAAATCCGCTAATCGCCTATATACAAACCAAAGTGTCTAATAATCAAGTAATAAATTTGCATTTTATTTGTACGCATAATTCTAGAAGGAGTCATTTCGCACAAGTTTGGGCACAAACCTTAGCAACCTATTTTAATATTAAAGCCGTAAATTGTTATTCTGGAGGCACAGAAGTTACTGCGGTTTTTCCTATGGTAACAGAAACCTTACAAGATTCTGGTTTTAATATTAATAAACTTGCTACAGGTAAAAACCCAATATACAGTATTAAATTTGCAGAAAACATACATCCTATTATTGGGTTTTCTAAAAAGGTTGAGCATGCTTTTAATCCAAAATCTGAGTTTGCTGCTATTATGACCTGTAATGCTGCAAACGAGGCTTGCCCAATTGTACTTGGAGCCGAAAAACGATTTCCTATAACTTTCGACGATCCTAAAGCATTCGATAATACACCACAACAAAAAGCTAAATACCAAGAAAGAAGTTTGCAAATTGCAACCGATTTATTTTATATCTTCTCACAATTAAAAGCATAAATAATGGCTACAAAAAAATTAAGCTTTCTAGACAAAAACCTAACTTTATGGATTTTTGTTGCAATGGTTCTAGGTGTTGGGCTAGGTTATTTTTTTCCTTCTTTACCAACTCTAATTAATAAGTTTAATAACGGAACAACTAATATTCCTATAGCAATTGGGCTAATACTAATGATGTATCCTCCACTTGCAAAAGTTAATTATTCTTTGCTTCCTAAAGTTTTTAAAAACACAAAAATTCTTTCCATCTCCTTGCTATTAAATTGGGTTATTGGTCCAATATTAATGTTTGTTTTAGCAATAACATTTTTACAAGATTACCCAGAATACATGGTTGGACTAATATTAATAGGTTTGGCACGTTGTATAGCAATGGTTTTAGTATGGAACGATCTTGCCGATGGTAGTAGTGAATATGGCGCAGGCTTAGTAGCTTTAAATAGTATTTTTCAAGTATTTGCATATAGTTTTTATGCATGGCTATTTATTACCATATTGCCACCTTATTTTGGGTTTGAAGGTGCTATTGTAGATATTTCTATAACTACTATTGCAGAAAGCGTCGCAATATATTTAGGTATTCCGTTTGTATTAGGCATATTAAGTAGGTTAATTTTAGTAAAGCTAAAAGGAGAAGTATGGTATACTACTATATTTATTCCTAAAATATCTCCATTAACATTACTAGCACTTTTATTTACAATTATTGTAATGTTTTCGCTTAAAGGAGAATTAATTGTAGAAATACCAATGGATGTAGTAATAATTGCAATTCCATTATTAATTTATTTTAGCTTGATGTTTATTATTGGTTTTTTCTTTACTAAAGCAATGGGAGCTACATACGATAAAACAGCTTCGGTAGCATTTACAGCCGCAGGGAATAATTTTGAACTTGCAATTGCTGTAGCTATAGCTGTATTTGGTTTAAATTCGGGACAAGCCTTTGCTGGAGTTATTGGACCTCTAGTAGAAGTTCCTGCTTTAATACTATTAGTAAGGGTTTCCTTTTGGTTAAAGAAAAAATATTTTAAAAACTAATAACCGCAACATATGCCATCTAATATTTTAAATATTACTCCAGTTTTACCTAGTGAAGATATAGCAAGAGATGTTGCTTGGTACGAAAATAAACTAGGTTTTAAAAGTTTGCATAACAACAAGATGTATGCTGTTTTACAGCGCAATAATATTAGTATTCATTTACAATGGCATGCCAATACAAAAGCAGATCCTTTATTAGGTGGTTCGGTAATTAAAATTATGGTAAAGAACATTAAACCAATATTTATGGAATGTGTAGAAAATGGAAGTGTTAAAGCAGATAGTATTAATTTTAATACTGCATGGAATACAAATGAATTTGGCCTATTCGACTTAAACAACAATGCCATTTTTTTTGTAGAAACTATTCGTAAATAAGAATTCTAAACTAGCGTTATTTTCAATTTTAAAAAAAACTGAAACAAAAATATTTAGTTGGTAGATTACTACTAATCAACTAACAAAAACTATTAGAAGAAATTGGATTTAATATTACTATCGAAAAATCCTTACACTTTTATTATATTGGTTGCTAAAACAAAAAGTAAGCCCTTTATTATAGCAAAAATGCTAAAACTAAAAATCGTTATTTATAAAATATAGAATGAATACATCTGAAAAAAACACATTAAAAAATGAAAAGCACTACGATAAAAAATATAGTGCAGTAAATATTCAGCCAATTCTAAATAAAATAAAAAACGTTGCCGCTTTTATGAAAGATGCCACCCAAACCGATACTAGTTGGGTAGGATTATACCAAGGGGAATTTCAAAACCAAATAAAAGGAAAAAAAATTCTAGAATTGGGTTGTGGAGATTGTGTAAATGCCGCTGTAATGGCTGCTTATGGAGCAGAAGTATATGCAAACGATATATCGCAAAAATCGGGAGATATTATAGAAAAGCTTAATGCTAATCACAACTTTAAGCACGACATACAATTTATTAAGGGAGATTTTTTAAAATCGGAAATCACAAATAATTTTTACGATATCGTTATTGGTAAAGCCTTTGTTCACCATTTAACACACCAACAAGAAATAGATTTTACAGAAAAAATTGTAAGCATTTTAAAACCAGATGGTATGGTTCGTTATTTTGAACCTGCAGTAAATAATAAATTTCTAGACTACTTGCGTTGGCTTACTCCTGTTCCTGGAAGACCATCTAAATTACAAGCGAAAAAATTTAAACAATGGCAACTTAACGATCCGCATCCAGATCGAGACAATTCTTCCAAAAGATATAAAGAAATAGGTACAAAATATTTTAATGAAACTACTATAATTCCTATAGGTTCTATAGAAAGATTACATAGACTATTACCAAAAAAATACAATCGAAAGTTTAGAAGATTTGCATTTAAATTAGAAAAAAAACTACCTAAAGCATTAAATTTATCAATAGCAAGAAGTCATTTAATAGAATATAAAATTCCAAAAAAATAGCTATAAAATTATATAATGAGTAACAACACTTCTATATACATTTCAAAAATATTTATAATACTGTTTCTTTTTTCAAACAGTATTTTAAAAGCACAAAACGAGTATCCTAAAATTCTACATTTTAATACTGTAATTAATACTTCTAATAATAGCGATAAACCAGTTTCAAAGCAGGAACAGTATCACTTTTTAATGTTAGACTCTATAAATGCGATAGATTTAAAAGAGTATGGAAATTTAAAAAGTGAATTCAAAATATTAAGTTCGAATGAAAAGGCTATATTATTAGAATTCGTACAACCCTCAAAACTAACCTATAAAGGCAGATGTGCTGCAGGAACAGAACGTGGTTTTTTACATATAGAATTAAACAAAGACGCTACAATAAGCAATACCTCATTTTATTTACTAGAAAGTTGCTTGTATTTTATAGAGCTTATAAATACTAAAACTACAGAAACTGGTATAATTAAGCATACCTACCAAAATTACCAAACCGAAGACATATATTCTTTAATTATTAATTTAAATAGTACATCTATAACACTTAAAAAAAATAATTTAAATTAATGAAGTTATGGAATGGACTGCATATTTAACCAATAGATTAAAAGAAGTTTTAACCGAAGGAAAATGGGTAACTGGAACCAATTTTAAATCTGAAATTATAAATCTAAATTGGGAGCAAGCAACTAAAAAAATTGCAAATTATAATACCATTGCCGAAATAACTTTTCATATACATTACTATATTGCTGGTGTTAGCAAAGTTCTAGAAGGTGGTTCGCTAGATATAAAAGACAAATTTAGCTTTAACGCAACGCCAATTAAAAATGAATCAGACTGGACTAATTTAGTGCAATTATATTGTAAAGATGCTACTAGACTTATTGCACTAGTAGAAAACCTAACGGAAGAAAAATTGTTTAGCGATTTTACCCAAAAACAATACGGAAACTATTATAGAAATATCGATTTAATAATAGAACATACCTACTATCATCTAGGGCAAATATTACTTATTAAAAAGCAAATTAAGTAGCTTCTCTCCTATTTTACCTTACTTTTTTGTTTATTTTTTTTATACCGATTTAATTAATAACTTGGTACAGCAACCTATAAAAATTAAAAAAACATGAAAAATATTTTCTTATTAATCCTTTTTATGTTCTGTTATAGTTGTAAAAATAATAAAGAAAAGCAAACTACAACAATAGCAAAAGACACTGTTATAACAGCAGTAAATAAGCCCAAAACAATAAAAAAAGATACTTCTACATACCCTTATCAAGTAGCATTAAAATTTCTTAACGGTTTTATTAAAGACAATAACCAATTGGGTTTTTTAGAATGGACAATTACTTCTCCTTTAACCACTAAGAATTTTAAAACCGCATTAAAAAATATGGTAGATAAAGCTTGGGAAGAAGAACCCGAATTTGGTTTAAATTTCGACCCAATCTTAGATGCGCAAGATTATCCAGACGATGGTTTTGTATTACATACTTACGATTCTTTAACTGGATACGCCGTATTAAAAAGCTTAAAATGGGAAGCATTTAAAGTAACCGTAAAATTGGTGAAAGTAAACGGTGAAATATTAGTAGATGGTAGCGGAATAGTTAATATTCCAGAAGATAAACAAGCCGAAAGAAATTAGTAACACCTTCAAAGCAAAACAAAAAATGAAAAATTTTATAGCATTATTGTTTCTGTTAACAACATCTTTTTCGTTTTGCCAATCTGTAGAATTAATAGGTTTTAAATCTTCTAATTGTTCCGAAGAGAGAGACCTTGGAGACAGCATACTGTATAAAAAACTGCAAGACAATAAACTAATTATTAAAATTACTGCAGAATTTAATTGTTGTGGAAGCGTAGGCTCTTCAGTAGATTTAAAAAAAAGGCTCTTTAAAAAGAACATTCTTAATTAAAGTTATTTTGACTATTCGGAGGAGTACTGCAACTGTATTTGCTATTATGAATTTACCTATACCATAATAGGAATTAAAAAAAATAATTATACGGTTTATATAAACAATAAACCTATGGAGTAATTATAGAATCTATTTTTTAAACTATTTTAATGATGAAAAATTTAAGAATAATTATATTGGTATTACTTACTACAAATTGTGCTGTAGATAGATCTATAAATATTATTTCTGAAACCGAGCAGCAAACACTAAAAACGTTTCAAAATTTTAAACCAGAACATAGTGTACAATTAACCGAAGATAATGAGCCTGGCGAAAAACTATTGCTATGCATAACTTTTATAAACAGAGACACCAAAAAAGGAATAGCAAACCAGCAAGTACATTTTTACCACACCAATACCAATGGCGAATACAAACCTACAAACCCAAACGACGAAACTACTGCTAGAATAAACGGAACAACAAACACAAATAATTACGGACAAGTTTTTGTGAAAACAATTTTACCCGGAGACTACGGAAACTCTGAAAATAACAGACATATTCATACCACAGTTTTTAAAGAAAAACCAAAAAATTACGACATATTTTTTAATCAATATTCTGGTGGATTTGGCAAACTAATGAATTCTGGAAACAATCAAATGTTTTATGCCAATTTAAAGAAAACAGAAGATAATACATTAGTAAGTTTTGTAACCATAGAAGCTAAAGAACCAGTAACAAAAAACAATTCTAAGAACAACCAATAAGTTTCACAAAACAATTACTGCAAAATTCTATTAAATATCGTCGAAATCTACATCTGTAAATCTACTCTCTATGGTATCGTTAGCAGTTGTATCTGCTTTTACTTCAGCATCCGATTCGTATTCTTTTTTAAAGTCTTTTTGGTGTCTTTCGCTAATTACTTCATCTCCTTTTTCAGCAATAATAAAATCTGTCATTTCGCTTAAAATAGAATTGAACTCCGAAAAATCTTCTTTATATAAATAAATTTTATGTTTTTTATAATGAAAAG
>JBMZDY010000114.1:0-6509 GCA_049614585.1 Oceanihabitans sp. | reverse complement strand
GTAATAAGGGTGTTTTGTTTGTGTTTTGGACACCAATTTCTTCTGGAATCCCTAGAGCAGCATGGTTTAAATTGTAACGTAATTCGGTTTTAAAATTTAGGCTTTGGTAACCTAAAGCAGCTTTTAAATCTTTTTCGTTAAATCGTGTATTGGTAACTCTATAGTTATTGGTTTTATAATCTGCGTGTTCTGCAAAGCTACCTCGTATTAAAAACTTAAAAAACTCGCCAGATGTTTTATAGCCTAAGTTGGTGCTTAACCCTTGTGTATTTGTAAAATATTGCAAGTTTATATTTGTTTCCGAGTTGTTTTGTTGTGCGAATCGCTCTGGATTTAAATATAGAACACCACCAAGAGCATCACTACCATAGAGAAGGGAAGCAGGGCCTTTTATAACTTCAACACTTTCAATTCCGGCATCGTTAATTCCTAAACCATGTTCGCTACCAAATTGCTGGTTTTCTAGTCGTATGCCTTGTGTATAAACCAAAACACGGTTTGCACTAAGGCCTCTTATTACAGGTTTTGCAATGCTAATTCCAGTAGAAATATCTGCCACACCAGGAATATTGGTTATTCCTTGGGCAAGGTTTATTGCACCTTTAGTTTTTAAGTCGGTTATTTTTCGTTGCTCTACTTTCATCACGTTTTCACTTTGTAATTTGTGAAAAGGTGTCGAAATAATTACTTCTTCCATTTCTATTGCTGAAGCTTGTAATGAAATTTGTAAGTTTTCGGTATAAGGCAGTTTTATGGTTTTTGAAAAAGTTTCAAATCCAACAAAAGAAACGACAAGTTTGTATTCTCCCGTTGGAAGGTTATTCATACTAAATTGGCCTTCGGCATTTGTTGTTGTCCCTTTTTCTAGTTCTGGAAAAAATAGGTTTGCAAATGCAATTGCTTCTTTTGTGTTATTGTTTATAACGGTTCCGTTAATACCGTTTTGTGCGTATAGGTTTGCTGCCATTAATAGCAACAATAGTTTTATTAATGTTTTCATTTCTGTTTAATTTAATTTGAATTTTTACTGAAAATATTTCAGTTCTTATTTGTAATTAAATTAATTGTGGAGGGCCACGTAAAGCGAACGATAGTCGCTGGTAGCTAGAAATAAATTGATATTGTGAAGTATATACTTTATGGTTGTTTTCTATTGAAAACAAATTTATAGTGTGGGTGTTAAAAGTAAAGTTGTTATTTACTTTAAATTTATAAAATTCACAATCTAAATCTAAAGTATGGAAGTGTGTTTCTTGTTTATCTATACAAACTTCGTGTTTATGGTTTTCAAAAACATGAGCAAGTTTAACAATGCTAGGCATTAGTAAAAAGCATACTAAAACTAGAGTTAATATTTTAAAGATTATATGTTCTTTAAATAAATTCATTCTTTTAAAAACCTTCCAAGGCCTAATCTACGAAGCATTTTTTTTTCAAAATTCCAGAAAAAATTAAATTGCCCAAATAACCAACCAAAAACCACTAATAAAAATTGATACATTATAAATAATAGCACAATTCTAATGCTCCAATAAACAAAGGCGTTTAAAGTTTCTGTAGATATATTTAAGAAATTTAATATTGGTTTCCCTATAAAGGAAGCTGTAGAACCAGTTACAGCAAAAACAATAAAAATGATTGCTATTTGCCAGTTAGAATCAATTCCCCAGCGTTTTTTTAATTTTTCCATAAAAAACAATTCTTGGCAAAAGTAAAAAATGTTGTTTAAAATCTAGGAACAATTCCTAATAATTGTTGTTTATATTTTAATTGAAAATAAACGAAGTAGTTATAGAGTTTATAGTTAACCTCGTAGCCATAATCTATATTTGGCTTGTAGTCTATTTGCATTTCGTACAATTTAGAATTGTATTTGGTTGGGTTTAAGGCTCGAGCATTCCAAACAGATACATATTGTGCGTTTTTAGATTCTAGAAAATTTTTAGAATGGTATCCTTTTGGTTTGGCTTTACTAGCAAGCCAAGCACTAAAGCCAGGTTCAATAATAATTACTTCGTATTCTAATTCGGTATTACTTATGCTAATGGTATCGTTAGCTTTAATGTTGTTGTCTTCTTTTGAAGTAGCTGTGTTTTTAGATGTATTACAAGCTGCAAATAGTAATGCTAAAAACAATACGTAATAAATAGATTTCATTTTCTTAAAAAATTTAATTAATAAAAAAAGCCAGACTATATGAAGAACATATAGTCTGGCAAATATAGCTTATTCTAAAATGATTTTTTATTTTCCTCCAAAAAGACCACCAAGTAAACTACCTAGTCCGCCTTTCTTTTTATTACCGCCTAGAAGCATTCCTGCAACATCGTCTACAACACTACCATCGCCATCTGCGTCTAAAATTTTCTCTAAGAAATTTTGCTCGTTTTGGCTATCGTTTCCACCAAGTAAGCCACCTAATAAGCCTCCAAGGTCTGATGGGCTGCTTACATTATTTTGTTGGGTTTGTTTTCCTAAAACACCCATAAGTATTGGTGCTGCAACTTTTAGTATGTTTCCTACAGAACTAGAGTCCATACCAGATTTTTCGCTTAGTACTTTTTCTACACCTTGTTGTTTGTTACCTAATACGTGCCCTAAAATTTTACTTCCATCGTTTACAACTTCGTCGTTTACACCACCACTAAATAAACCTCCTAAGTCATCTAGTATACTTCCGTTGTGTTTGTTTTTTAAAGCTCCCATTAATCCTTCTGCACCTTCTGGAGTTGCTGCATTACGTTTCATTGCTTGCATTAAAACTGGCAAAGCCATAGTTAAAAGCCCGCTTGTTTTGTTTTCGTCTTGTCCTGTAGAACCTGCTACACCACTAATAATTGTTTTTCCTAAATCGCTATTTAGTAAATCTAAAATTCCTGCCATTTTATGTTTTGTTGTTTGTTTATATTAAAGTTAATTGTATTGCTTTAAGCTTATCACAATTTACTAAATATTAGTTTTAATAATATTATAGAATTATAAGTTATTTAAATTGTTGCTTTAAATCGGTTAAAGAGCGCGTTTTACAGGACAAAATGCATGTGTTGTGAAATAATAATATAATAATGAGTGGTTTATAATAGTTTTTCTAGCTCCATATTATAATCGAATTGTAAATCTTCGTGTAAATTAGAAGTGATTTTTTTTATGGTAAGAATTTGCCTTTGGTATATATTACTAAGTGTAACATTTTGTTTATAGCTAGGTGTTATGTTTTTTAGTTTAAAACAAAAATAGAGGAGTAGTTCTACTTCGGTTTCTTTTTTTAAGGAATAACGACTGTACTTTTTTATTAATCTTAATATTTTACGAACACTTTTTTTTATATAAAAATAGCTGTTGGTGTTTATGGTGTTAAAATGTATGTCTATTTCATTTTTTATGCTTTCTATAAAATTTGCTTCGTTATGTGCTTCAAATAGCAAGTATGTTAATAGTTCCTTGTTTTCTTTTTTAAATCTAGATAAGCGTAAACAAAGATTTAATAATTCATCAGAAGAATATGGTTTTAATTCTTCTTTTAATTGTTTTATAGTTGCAGTTTTCATTAAAGATTATTACAATTGGAAGTTTAAAATTTATAGTGCTTTTTTATAACTCGTTTTACGTAAAACAAGCGAATTACTCCTATAATAAGTATTATTGGAGAGATTGCTACTAGTATTATTCCGAAGGTTTTAAGCTCTGTAAATAATTCTAATTTAAGTATTGCTAAACCGGTTCCTAGAAACACTATAAAGGTTCTAAAGTATGCTAAAAAAGTTCTTTCGTTTGCTAGTTTTGTTCTTTCAATTGCTAGCCAATCTCTAGTTGTTAAGCTATTTTCTGTATTCATTTTATCCTTTTAATAAATTTACACTTACTGTTGCTAACTCGTTGTTTGGAAACCTAGAAAAGTAGTTTGTATCTGGTTTTAATCCGGCTTTGGTAGCAATTTTATTAAATACATCTACTTCTATAATATACTGGTCGCTAAAGCCATGAGTTGCATCGTAAGCTGTTGCTGCTGTTTTTCCTATGTTTTTAGCTGTAAGTAAAGGGTCTATTGTGTGTAATTCTATTATTAATAAGCCAAATTGTTCTACGTATGGTTTCCATTTTTTAAAATGTTCTAATAGAGAATCTTCTACCAAATTATTACTAATTCTATTTCCTTGAAATGCATATGCACCAGAAGAGGTACTAATATTATTGGTTTCGTTTTTTGGAGCTTCCCATATACGATTATGGTCTAAAAATGTGCGTACGTTTAGCAAGTCTTTAAGTTCAATATTGTAATCTTCTTTTAAATCTTTTGCTAATAAATCGGGTCTCCCAATATCTCCCCAAATTACTTTCGCCCAAATATCGGCTTTAATTAAATTTGACCTGGTAACTTTTAAAGCAGCTTGGTTAAAATCGGCTCCTACTAATAATAAAGGATATTCTTCTAACATTTTACCACGATTGGTTTGGTGTTCTATTACATCGAAAATATGCTGTATAAAAGCGCCATTGCCACAGCCCATATCTAGAATTCCTTTTGGTTGCTCGTCTATAGGTTTATTAAATAGTTTTATTATTACTTGGTCTATTACTTTAAAATAGGTTGTGTGTGCGCCACCGCTTCCCCAAACATTCATTTCCCGATGAACGTGTTTTTCTGTTTCTTCTATTGAATTCGTTTTTAATATTAAAGGATTACCAAATAGTAACTCGTCTAGTTGTAAAAAGGTTGGAAGATAGGAAACCGTTACACCATAAGCGCTTGCTCGTTTGGCATAAAATAATCCTGAATTAGTAAATTGGTATGTGTTTTTCTTTTTAACAAACCAGCCCAAATGCGAAAAGAAGTCTAGTATTTTTTTAAAGCTTTCTGGGTCTTTATGGTATTCTTCGGCAGTAAAAGAAGCTTCCATAAAATATTTATGAAATAAACCATTAACTCCTAGAAGCACTATAATTGGCCCAACGATACAACCCTCTATATGTTTTAAAATTTGTTGTTCTATTTCGTTTTCAAGCTGCATTCCAAAATTATTTTCATAATTTTTAAAAATACGCTCAAGTGTTATAAAAGCATCTGTGCCAATTTTTTTTTCAGGAAAATTTACCGAATAGCTTAGTAGGTTTACTGCATCGTGATAAAGGTGTGCATTTGCAAAAGCAATTTTACTTTTCTTGTTTATTTCATAAAAAACAGTGTTGTTGGCGTTATCTAGATGTTGCTGTAACCAGCCTTGCGAACATAAAACACGCAATGCTATATTTAAGTAACCTTCGTTAGCATTAAATTTTTTGCTAAGCTCTTGTAATGCTACTTTTTTGTTATTTAAAAGAAATTCTAAAACCCCTTTTTTGTGTAAAGCATAGGTTGTGGTAGCGGTTGTAATACCATCTAAATGCCTAAAAATGGTACCACGAAGTTGTTCTTTATCTATTTTTGTTAGCATATTTAACGATTTGTTTTTCTATAAATATAAAAAAAACCTTTCAAGTAATAATTGAAAGGTTTCTTTTTAAAATATGCTATAGTAATTAACGCAATTTAGGAAAATTACTTGGGTTGCTTTCATGCATAACTTGGTAAACTGCTTCAAAAACATCTTCTATTGAAGGTTTTGAAAAATAATCGCCATCGGTTCCATAAGCTGGACGATGGTTTTTAGCAGTAAGCGTATGTGGTTTACTGTCTAAATATCGATAAGCGTTTTGTGTATTTAATATTTCGTTTAATATATACGCCGAAGCTCCGCCTGGAACATCTTCATCAATAACCATTAAACGGTTTGTTTTTGCTATACTTTTTACAATGTCGTGATTAATATCGAAAGGTAATAAAGATTGAATATCGATTACCTCTACATCTACACCTACTTCTATTAATTCTTTTGCAGCTTGCTGTACAATACGTAAAGTAGAACCGTAAGACACTAAGGTTATATCGTTTCCTTCTTTTACCGTTTCTACAACACCTAAAGGGGTTTTAAATTCTCCAATGTTATTCGGCATTTTTTCTTTTAAACGATAACCATTTAAGCATTCTACAATTAGTGCAGGCTCGTCGCTTTCTAATAATGTATTATAAAAACCTGCAGCTTTTGTCATGTTTCTAGGAACCAAAACGTGCATACCTCTTATTAAATTAATTACGCCGCCCATTTGCGATCCCGAATGCCATATACCTTCTAATCTGTGCCCTCTGGTTCGAACAATTAATGGTGCTTTTTGTCTGCCTTGTGTGCGGTAATGTAAGGTTGCTAAATCGTCGCTCATTATTTGAAGCGCGTATAATATATAATCTAGATATTGTATTTCGGCAATAGGGCGTAAACCACGCATTGCCATACCAATACCTTGCCCAAGTATAGATGCCTCACGTATGCCTACATCTGCTACGCGAAGCTCTCCATATTTTTCTTGCATTCCTTCTAGACCTTGGTTTACGTCTCCAATATGTCCAGCATCTTCTCCAAAAATTAAAGACTCTGGGTATTTATTAAAAATAGCATCAAAGTTGTCTCTAATTA
>JBMZDY010000113.1:0-6534 GCA_049614585.1 Oceanihabitans sp. | reverse complement strand
AAGCAAAAGCTATTGTCGATATGCGTTTACGCCAATTAACAGGTTTAGAGCAAGATAAATTGCGTAACGAGTATGGAGAAATAATGAAAACTATTGAAGACTTAAAAGATATTCTAGATAAGAAAGATAGAAGAATGAATATCATTAAAGAAGAACTTCAAGTAGTAAAAGATAAATACGGTGACGAACGTCGTTCTAATATAGAATATGCAGGAGGAGATTTAAGTATAGAAGACATGATACCTAACGAAAAAGTAGTAATTACTATTTCGCATGCAGGATATATAAAACGTACTTCACTTACCGAATATAAAACACAAAATAGAGGAGGCGTAGGACAAAAAGCATCTACAACAAGAAACGAAGACTTTTTAGAACATTTGTTTGTAGGTACAAACCACCAATACATGCTATTCTTTACACAAAAAGGAAAATGTTTCTGGATGCGTGTTTTTGAAATACCAGAAGGAAGCAAAACTTCTAAAGGTAGAGCTATTCAAAACCTTATAAATATTGAACAAGACGATAAGGTAAAAGCATTTATTTGTACGCAAGACCTTAAAGACGAAGACTATATTAATAGTCGTTATGTAATAATGGCAACCAAAAAAGGACAGGTAAAAAAGACCTCTCTAGAACAATACTCACGTCCTAGAACAAATGGTATTAATGCTATTACCATTAAAGAAGACGACGAACTTTTAGAAGCAAAACTTACAACTGGAGAAAGCCAAGTAATGCTAGCTTTAAAATCTGGTAAAGCCATTCGTTTTGAAGAAGCAAAAACAAGACCAATGGGTAGAGGAGCTTCTGGAGTTAGAGGAATTAGACTACAAGACGAAAAAACCGATGAGGTTATTGGTATGATTGCCGTAGACGATATGGAAAGCAATATATTAGTGGTTTCCGAAAACGGTTATGGTAAACGCTCAAGCTTAGAAGATTATCGTATTACCAATAGAGGCGGTAAAGGAGTAAAAACCATTTCTATAACCGACAAAACCGGAAGTCTAGTAGCAATTAAAAACGTAACCGATAGCGACGATTTAATGATTATTAATAAATCTGGAATAGCAATTAGAATGGCTGTAAAAGATTTAAGAGTAATGGGAAGAGCAACGCAAGGAGTAAAACTTATAAACTTAAAAGGAAAAGACTCTATCGCAGCTGTAGCTAAAGTTATGCACGATGAAGATGAAGTAGAATTAGACGAAGACGGAAACATTATAGTACCAGAAACAACAGAAAATACTAGCAATACAGAAGCTGGCACAACTCTTGATAATTCAGTAGAAGAAGAAGAGTAAAAATTATAAATTAAATAAATATTAAAATGAAAAAACAAGTAATATTAATTCTAACCTTAGCTTTTAGTGTTATTACATTTGCACAAAAAAAAGAACTTAAAACAGTTGAAAAAGCTATAAAAAGTAACAATTTTGCCGAAGCAAAAGCTACTTTAAGTACTGTAGAATCTATGCTTTCTAGTATGGACGATAAAACAAAAGCAAAATACTATTTCCTTAAAGGAAAAGCATTATATGCAAATGGAGCAGGAACCGATGCAGATATCGATTCGGCCATAGAAAATTTTAATAAAGTAACCGGTTCTTATAAAGATCAGGTAACCACGTTAAAACAAGAAATGACAAACTCAATATTAACCACAGCAAACAATAATTACAAGTCTAGTAATTTTACAAAAGCTGCCAAAGGGTTTGCGAAACTGTATAAGATAATACCAACAGATACTTCATATTTATACTATGCAGCTTCTAGTGCATTTAGTGGCGAAGATTACGAGTCTGCACTAAAGCATTACGTACAACTTAACGACTTAGGTTACACTGGAGAAGTTACACAATATTTCGCTACAAGCGTAGATACAGGCGAAGAAGAAATGTTTGACCAAAAAACAAGAGACCTTTACATACGTTCTAAATCTTATATAAAACCAGTAGAGAAAAAATCGAAATCTAAAACTTCAGAAATAATTAAGCAAATAGCTTTTTTATATCTTAAAAGCGGAAAAGATAAAGAGGCTTTAGCAGCAATTAAGCAAGCTAGAGAAAACGAGCCAGAAGATATTAACTTATTAATGTCGGAAGCAAACTTATACCATAAAACAGGTGATTTAGAAGCATACAGATCTTTAATGGAAGAAGCAGTAGCAATAAACCCAGATAATGTAGACCTTATATTTAACTTAGGTGTAATTTCTATGCAAAATAAAGATACAGAAAAAGCAAAAGAATATTACCAAAAAGTAATAGATAGAGATCCTTCTTACGTTAATGCACAAACCAATATGGCTGCGTTAATTTTAGAAGAAGAAGAAGCACTAAACCAAGAAATGAATGGTTTAGGAAACTCTGCAGCAGATGATAAACGTTACAGTGAGTTAAAAGAAGCAAAACGAGTAATGTATACTAGTGCAGTACCATATTTAGAAAAAGTATTGGAATTACAACCTTCAAACATATCGGTTGCTAAATCACTATTAAGTATTTATAGTGCTATAGATGACACTGCAAAATACGACGCAGTTAAAAAAATAGTAGACGCACTTACCAAAGAGTAATAAAAGCTTACTATAAAAAAACCAGAGTTATAAAACTCTGGTTTTTTTTTGTTTATTATTTAAACATATCCATTCCAGGAATATCTGGCATGCCTTCTTTAGTAACAGCTGCCAATTCTGCTTCTTGTACTTTAGTAGCTTTCTTAATAGCGTTGTTTAATGTAATAATAAGGTAGTCTTCCAGTTGTTCTGCATCTTGTAATAAATCACTATCTATGGCAATAGATTTTATTTTATTATTAGCTGTTATAGTAACTTTTACTTTACCATCGTTACTGTTAGTGTCTACCAAAACAGTATCTAGTCTTTTTTTTGTAGCAGCTACTTTCGCTTGGGTTTCTTTTAATTTACCCATCATTCCCATAAGGTCTCCAAACATGTTTTTAAAATTTAAATTGGCTACAAAACTATTTAATTTTTCTATTTTTGAAGCAAATAATTATTAGAATTACATATTCCTTTTGAAAAATATTACCAATCCTCCCGTAGCAAAGAAAGTACCCAAAAAATTAATAGCGCATCAAGACGAAAGAATCGATAATTATTTTTGGCTTAATAATAAAGAAAACCAAGAAGTAATAGACTATTTACAGGCCGAAAATAAGTATACCAAAGCAATCTTAAAGCATACCGAAAACTTTCAGAAAGACTTATTTAAAGAAATGAAAGCTAGAATAAAAGAGACCGATGTTTCGGTTCCTTATAAACTTAATGGCTATTGGTATATTACTAAATTCGAAGCAGGAAAAGATTATCCAATCTATACCAGAAAAAAAGAATCGCTAACCGCAAAAGAAGAAGTACTATTCGATTGTAATATAATGGCAAAAGAGCATGCCTATTTTAAATTAGGAGGTATAGCAATAAGTACCGATAATACATTAGCAGCATTTTCAATAGATACGGTAAGTAGAAGACAGTATACCATAAAGATTAAAAATTTGGTAACTGGTGAAATCTATTCCGAAGAAATAAAAAATACAACAGGATCGATCACTTGGGCAAACGATAATAAAACACTTTTTTATTCTAGAAAAGACGAAGTAACCCTTCGTTCGCATAAAATATTTAGACATCAATTACATACCAATGTAGAAAACGATGTAGCAGTTTATTACGAAGCAGATGAAACATTTAATACCTTCATTTATAAAACAAAATCTAAAAAGTACTTGGTAATTGGCTCTTCCAGTACATTAACAACAGAGTATCAAATATTAGATGCCAATAACCCGAACGGAACTTTTAAAATATTTCAAAAAAGAGAAAGAGAATTAGACTATGCTATAGCGCATTACAAAGATCATTTTTATATAATTTCAAACAAAGACCAGGCTACCAATTTTAAATTACAAAAAACATTAGAAAATAAAACCGAAAAAGAAAACTGGCAAGATGTTTTACCACATCGAAAAGATGTATTGCTAGAAGATATTGAAATATTTAACGAGTATTTAGTAGTTAGCGAACGGGAAAACGGATTAAATAAAATTCGAATTATTAGCTGGAATGGTGACGAAGATTATTATTTACCATTTAATAGCGAAACCTATACCGCCTTTACCGGCAATAACCCAGATTTTAACAGCCCTGTTTTACGCTATGGATATAACTCCCTTACCACCCCAAGTTCGGTAATAGATTACAATTTTAAAACCAAGCAAAAAGAAGTAAAAAAAGAGCAAGAAGTTTTAGGCGGGAAGTTTAATAAAAATAATTATACTGCAAAACGTATTTGGGCTACAGCAAGCGATGGCGTAAAAATACCAATCTCTATTGTACATAAAAAAGGATTGAAATTAAACGGAAAAAATCCTTTATTGCAATATGCTTACGGTTCCTACGGCTCTACTGTTGATCCTTATTTTTCAACCATTAGATTAAGTTTATTAGATCGCGGATTTATTTATGCAATAGCACATGTTCGTGGTGGCGAATACCTAGGAAGAACCTGGTACGAAAACGGGAAACTCCTAAAAAAACAAAATACATTTACCGATTTTATTGCTTGTTCAAAATATTTAATTGCAGAAAAATACACGTCAAGTAAACATTTGTATGCCAATGGTGGTTCGGCAGGTGGATTGCTAATGGGAGTAATTGCAAATAAAAATCCAGAATTATATAATGGTATTATTGCTGCAGTACCGTTTGTAGATGTTGTAACAACAATGCTAGACGATTCCATTCCACTAACCACTGGGGAATACGACGAATGGGGAAACCCTAATAATAGTAAGTATTATAAATATATGAAAGCTTATTCTCCTTACGATAATGTAAAAAAACAAGCCTATCCCAATATGCTGGTAACTACCGGTTTACACGATTCGCAAGTGCAATATTGGGAACCCGCAAAATGGGTTGCCAAACTGCGCGATTATAATAATGGAGACCATAAAATTGTATTGCAAATCGACATGAATTCGGGACATGGTGGTGCTTCCGGAAGATTTGAAAGTTTAAAAGAAGTAGCACTAGAATATGCTTTTATATTGGATTTAGAAGGGATTCAGGTTTAATTAAAAAAATTGCGTATTTTTGCCAAGTTTATGTTACTATAGGTAACAGCTTAAATAGCATTTATGACACAAAATAATAAAGTAGCAAATTCTGTTTTAGACTTAATAGGTAATACACCTTTAATAAAGTTAAATACTATAACCGCTCCTTTTAAAGGAGATTTTTATGCAAAGGTAGAAGCTTTTAATCCTGGACATTCTTCTAAAGACAGAATTGCATTATATATTATAGAGCAAGCAGAAAAATTAGGAATTATTAAACCAGGAGATACTATTATAGAAACTACTTCTGGTAATACTGGTTTTAGTATAGCAATGGTAAGTATTATTAAAGGATACAATTGCATTCTAGCAGTAAGCTCTAAGTCTTCAGCAGATAAAATCGACATGTTAAAAACCATGGGAGCAGAAGTTTATGTTTGTCCAGCACATGTTAGTGCAGACGATCCTCGCTCGTATTACGAAGTAGCAAAACGTTTGCATGAAGAAATTAAAGGTTCGGTTTATATAAACCAGTATTTTAACTCTTTAAATTTAGAAGCACATTACCAAACAACTGGACCAGAAATATGGAACCAAACCAATGGTGAAATTACACATTTAGTTGCTTGTAGTGGTACAGGAGGAACCATTTCTGGAACGGCAAAATATTTAAAAGAACAAAACCTAAACATTAAAGTTATTGGTGTAGATGCTTTTGGTTCGATATTAAAAAAATACCACGAAACTAGAGAATTCGACGAAAAAGAAATTTACCCTTATCGTATTGAAGGTTTAGGGAAAAACCTAATTCCAACAGCTACAGATTTCGATACCATAGATGCCTTTGTAAAAGTAACCGATGAAGAGAGTGCACATACAGCACGCGAAATAGCAAAAACCGAAGGTCTTTTTGTAGGTTATACTTCGGGAGCTGCAATGCAAGCAATAAAACAATTAGAGGAAGCTGGTGAATTTAATGAAAATTCTAAAGTAGTAGTTTTATTCCCAGATCATGGCTCGCGTTATATGAGTAAAATTTATAGCGATAAATGGATGACCGATCAAGGCTTTTTCGATAGTAAAACCGAAAACGCTAAGGAAAGTATTCAATATATAAAATAGTAAAAAATCAAAAAAATATTAAAAATAGAAAGTTTATAAAGCTTTCTATTTTTTGTTGTTAATAATAGAGCATAAAAAGATTATGTTTAATTAACAGAAATATATAGTTTTGTAGCAACTAAACTAAGTGAGATAGCAGATGAAAGATTTATTTGAAAAAATTTATAAAGATAAAGGACCATTAGGGAAATGGGCAGCCCAAGCAGAAGGGTATTTTGTGTTTCCTAAATTGGAAGGCGAAATTTCTAATAGAATGAAATTTCAAGGAAAAGAAGTAATTACTTGGAGTATAAATGATTACTTAGGTTTAGCAAATCATCCAGAAGT
>JBMZDY010000112.1:0-6536 GCA_049614585.1 Oceanihabitans sp. | reverse complement strand
AAGTGATATCCTTACAACTCCATTTTCATATTACCAGACATTTATTATTGAAGAGAAGTTTGGATTCAATAAAACCACAAAAAAAACCTTTTGGCTAGATAAAGCTAAAGGTTGGTTAATGAGTATAATTTTAGGCGGACTAATACTATCTGCTTTTATTTGGTTTTACCAAACAACTGGAAAACACTTTTGGCTTTATGCTTGGGCATTAATAACTGTTTTTACCATTTTTATGAATATGTTTTACGCCAAAATAATTGTACCATTGTTTAACAAGCAAACCCCTTTGGAGTCTGGCAGTTTACGCGATAAAATTGCAGATTATGCAAATACTGTTGGTTTCACTTTAGAAAATATATTTGTAATTGATGGCTCAAAACGAAGCACTAAAGCAAATGCTTATTTTTCTGGTTTTGGTAGCGAAAAAAGAGTTACGTTGTACGACACATTAATAAACGATTTAGAAGAGGAAGAAATTGTAGCAGTACTTGCACACGAAGTTGGCCATTATAAAAAGAGACATATTATATTTAATTTAACAAGCTCGATTTTACTTACTGGATTTATGTTATATCTACTTTCTTTATTTATATCTAATCCTATTCTATCGGAAGCTTTAGGAGCGTCTACACCAAGTTTCCATATAGGTTTTATTGCTTTTGGTATATTATATAGTCCGCTTTCAGAAATAACAGGAATGCTAATGCATTGGGTTTCTAGAAAGTTTGAATACCAAGCAGATAATTATGCAAAAAACACGTATAATGCTACTGCTTTAATTTCTGCTTTAAAAAAACTTAGCAAAAACAGCTTAAGTAATTTAACACCACACAAAGCCTACGTTTTTATGCATTACTCGCACCCAACTTTATTAGAACGAATAGAGAATTTAACAAAATAGTTTCTTCAATTTATATTTATTAATCTAACTTAAAAGTAATTGGTATTGCATAAGGTACACTTACCGGTTTATTGCGCTGCTTTCCAGGAACCATTATAGGCAATGCACTTATAATTCTACTTGCTTCTTTTTCTAAAGCTTTATCTGGACCTCTTGTTCTAATATTACTAATTACCCCTTTATTATTAACTACAAACATAACATATACCTTCCCTTCTACTCCTAATTCTTGCGCTCGTGCTGGGTATTTAAAAGTATTTTTTACATGAGCCAATACTTTATTATTAAAGCATTTTTTTAACTCTTGATTATTTCCAGAACAACCAGGAAAAATTGGTACATTTTCTACAACTGCAAATGGCACTTCATAGTCTTCATCTACTTCTTCCACTTCTAAAACATCACTTATTGCTAATATTGGCTTCTCTTCAATATATTCTTCTTGGCTAGTTTCTGTACTTTCAATAACGGTTTCTTCTACCTCTTCGGTATCATCTATAACAATTATCTCTTCGGGAGCTGCAAACACTGGAGGAGGTGGCGGAGGTGGTACATTTAAATTAGTAATTGGTATGTCTTCATCTAGTTCTTGCTCTAAAACAACAATGTTCTGTTTTACTTCTACTTTTTCAAATGTTTTATGTTCCAAAGCGAACCATGTAAACAAGAGCATAACATTTACACCAATTAAAAAATAAATACTGCTATTTCTTCCTACTTCTATTTTTGGGTTTTTCTTTAGTTCCATAATCTTAAAATTTAGAGTAATTAAATTACACCTATTTTTAATGAAACACTATGATAAATATCAGTTTACAGAAAGGAATATTTTGAGTGTTAAACAGTTACACCCAAACCATCTACTGACAAGTATAGAAAAGAGAACCTGTGACTTATTACAATTAATAGTTTTCTACTAATTGCAATAAACACCTTTTAAAGTTTGTATTTTATGTAACGAATTAACGAGAGTAATTAGGAGATTCCTTTGTTATAGTTACATCGTGCGGATGGCTTTCGTTTATACCAGAAGCTGTAATTTTTACAAATTGCCCAGTTTCTTTTAAAGTTTCAATGTTTTTTGCTCCACAATAACCCATTCCAGCGCGTAAGCCACCTATAAACTGGTGTACACTTTCAAACAATTCCCCTTTATAAGGAACTCGCCCAACAATACCTTCGGGAACTAGTTTTTTAATATCGTCTTCTACATCTTGAAAATACCTGTCTTTACTTCCTTTTTTCATAGCTTCAACAGAACCCATGCCACGGTAAGATTTAAATTTTCTTCCTTCGTAAATAATAGTTTCCCCAGGAGATTCTTTGGTTCCTGCTAATAGCGAACCTAGCATTACAGTATCTGCTCCTGCCGCTATTGCTTTTGGTATGTCTCCAGTATATCTAATTCCGCCATCTGCAATTACTGGTACTCCAGATCCTTTTATAGCAGCTGCTACTTCGAGTACTGCCGAAAATTGTGGAAACCCAACTCCTGCTACAACTCTAGTTGTACAAATAGAACCTGGTCCTATTCCTACTTTTACAGCATCTGCTCCTGCTTCTACTAAATATTTTGCCGCAGCTGCTGTTGCAATATTTCCTACTACTACATCTAGATTAGGGTATTTAGCTTTTACTTCTTTTAGAACATTAACAACACCTTTGGTATGGCCATGTGCAGTATCTATAATTACTGCATCTACACCAGATTTTACTAATGCATCGGTACGCTCTACAGCATCTGCAGTAACACCAAGAGCTGCAGCTACTCGCAACCTTCCATATTGGTCTTTATTAGAAATTGGTTTTTGGGTAAGCTTGGTAATATCTCTAAAGGTTACTAATCCTGCTAGTTTATTATTATCGTCTACTATAAGTAGTTTTTCAATTTTATTTTTTTGCAATATAACTTCCGCATCCTGCAACGAAGTTCCTATTGGAGCAGTTACTAAGTTTGTAGCAGTCATTACCTCAACTATTGGGCGGTTATTATTTTTTTCGAAACGCAGGTCTCTATTGGTAACAATTCCTTTTAAAATTCCTGCTGCGTCTACAATAGGAATCCCGCCTATAGAATGTTCTCGCATGTTTTGTTTTGCATCAATAACTTTAGCAGTTAAAGTAAGTGTAACTGGATCTGTAATCATACCACTTTCGGCACGTTTTACTTTTCGCACTTCGTTAGCTTGAGCAGCAATAGTCATGTTTTTATGCAATACACCAATACCACCTTCTCTAGCCATAGCAATTGCCATAGCGCTTTCTGTAACTGTATCCATAGCCGCAGAAATAATTGGAATATTAATGGTAATATTTCTTGTGAATTTAGTTTGAATATTGACTTCGCGAGGTAAGATTTCGGAAAAGGCTGGAACTAATAATACGTCGTCGTAGGTTAATCCTTCTCCTACTATTTTATTGTTGTGTGCTGTCATGATGCAATTAAGGTATAATTGCACGCAAAGATACAATTTAAAACTATAGCTTTTAAATTTCTAAACTAAAAATAGTGTAATTGACTAACTCGAAGAGGTTATGCTTAATTTTCTGATTTAAGATTTTCAGAAAAAATAAGCTGATACAGAATAATTAAAACTGCTAATGCAAAAGTAAATGTCATTAATGTTCCAGAAAAAATAACAATATACTTCATCCACAATACACCACACCATAATAAATACAAGCCTCCAAATGTTAGTATTACCGAAACAAAGGGTTCTAATAATAAAAACAATTTAAGCTTTCTTTTTAACTTAGTTGTACTTAAAAGCATACCTACTAAAAAGAAAATTACAGACATCGATAATATATGGTTATGCACTAAAGTAAGCATTTCTTTTTCGCTTTTTTTAAATTTCATAACCATTGCATCTTCATCTGTTTCGTTACCAAGATACTGCTCCTCTATTCCGTTTGGTTGCACAGAAGATGTTTCGCCAACAAACAATAATCCTGTAAAAAAACCTATACTTAATACTACTAAAAATGCCGCGATTAGCAATTTCAATTCTTTAGGAAAAGTATATATTAAACCGTTAAGTTGCATTAAAGAATATTTTTATTGTGAAGTATTTTTAAGGATGCCAATAAGTTATTCATAGCATTCGTCATCGAACGAACAGAAATTGTTGCACCAGAAATTGCTACAATATTATCGCCATAAAGCAGCGCATCGTTTTTTGTTTTTCCTGTAAACTGTTTTAGCCATCGCTTGCTGCCAATTTCGCCTCCATAATCTTCTCTATAAATTAGCACTTTGGTTTTAACTATTATTAGCTCGGTATCTAATAATACTAAATAATCGAAAGCATCAGTTTTACTTGGTGCTTTTGCTATATATGCAAAACCTAGTAAAGTGTCGTCTACTTTTATTTCAAAAAAATTATTGTCCCCAAATTTAGCTGGTAAACTAGCTGTTATATTTTTAGAAAATGAAATGGCATTAAACTGAAAATCTTCAACATTGTAGGTATTAATAATTTCCTTATTTACTTTTTTCTGTAAGTGTTTAGGTAGCCCATAAGACCATAAAACAAATGGAATAAAAAGTATAAATATTGAATTTATTTTCATCTTGCAAAAGTACTGTTTTTTATTTGCATTTACCATGCCATTATAATTTAAACCACCAAAAGCTAAAGCGAACTAAAAATTCTACTTTAGCTATTGGTTACTTAAAAACTAATTAAATACTATTTTTAAAAGCGGTAGGCCTTTTTTTAGCATATTGATTTTTTAAAACCATACACCAAACCCAAAGTTTAATTGCCCTTTTGCTTTATTATTTTTAGCTGCATTATCTAATATTTGATAATCTGCTTTTACTACTGCTCCGTTAGCGATATGGTAACTTAATCCTCCTGTCCATTCGGTACGATTATAACCTAAATTTCTTGCTATTGCTGCATCTTTGGTTGCTGCATGTGTATCGTATTGCTCGTAACGAACAAAAACATCTAATTTTTGTTCTTTAGTAAGTGGCAACAAATTATAAGCTGCTTCTACATACCATCCTTTTAACTCACTTCCTAAGTCGGTTTCGTTTAAAGTATTATATTCTTTTGCATCTTTTATTAATGCATGAATATATTGTCCTCTTGCAGAAAAACGCTTTTTAATATATCTAGCATCTAATCCAAACATGGTAATACCAACATCTGCTCCGTCAATATCTTGAACATCGTCTTCTGCTTGCGTTCTTCCAAAGTAACCAGAAGCTCCTAAACGCAAACCTGGAATACCATAATAATCTAACTTAGCAGAAACATTTGGTGTATTAACTGTAGACTCTGCTCCTTTTTGTCGCCCGTTTCGCAAGCCATTACTACCACCTAATACTTTAGAGCCATTAACCGAAGCGAATCCATTAAAAATATATGCTTGGTAACGCAAAGATATCTCATTAAGCTTACCAGTAACACCAACTCCTATTTCTCGCCATGTTGTAGGCACAATACTTTTGTCCATACTTGGTCGCTCTACACCATTAAAAACAGTTGGCTCATGGTATTCGTTAACAATTCCCATTGGTACTAACATTAATCCACCTCGAATATTTACATTATCGGTTAAGCTATAATTTAAAAATGCTTGTTCTACATAAAGTTCTTTTACGTGTTCGTATTCTATTTCGGTAACAAACTGTACTTTATCGCTAAATTTATAACCTAATAACATAACCAGTCTATGTACATCCATTTTTCCGTTAGCCCCTTCTGGTTGGTTATAATCTACTTGTGCATAACCACCTACAGTAATGCCTTTGGAAGCTGTACCATTTAATATATTTTGTACTGCATTTTGCTGTTGATTTTTTGTAGCTGTTGTATCTTGAACTACGGTTTGAGAAAAACTTAGCATGGAAGCTAATAGTGCAAATGATAAAATAATTCTTTTCATCTTAATTTTTATTCTTATTTAGACTTATTACAAATAGTTTACTATAATCGAGTGCAAAAATAGAAATGAAAATTACTTTCACAAAGTTTATTTAGATTTATTTTAAATAAAAATACGCTACGTATTATAAGGTGTTTGACACCAATAAATTACACTTTAACAAACATCACGACAAGTTGTTTTATTAAGAAATTATTTTTTAGAATAGAAGAAAAAATATAGGTGCAAATTAAGTATTACAGCCAGTTTTTTAAAGTAAGTAAATTATATATATGCGCGTAGTGATGCTGACTATGCCAAGCATAAATACCTATGTTTTGTTTTAATACTACTTCTTCATTATGCTCTGGATGAATAAAACTTTTAGATAAATCGGAATCATTTAAACTTTTAAGCAAATAAACCAATTTTGCATGTACTGCTTTTAAATGCAAAATAGACAATTGTATTGGTGCCTTTTTAGCATCTTCTAGTTCTGCCCATAATTGTTCGAAATAATATTTTATTACTGGCTTTTCTTCTGTTAAAGCCCATTTAAAACGTATATAACTATGGTGATGACTATCTGCTAAGTGATGTACTACTTGCCTTATTGTCCATCCTTCTTTTCGGTAAGGTGTGTCTAATTGTTGCTCGCTTAAATTGGAGACTAATTTTTCTAGTCTATTTGGAAACTGTTCTAAAACTTCTATCCATTCTTGAATTTGGTTATTAGATATATTTTTTGGGCATTGAA
>JBMZDY010000111.1:0-6627 GCA_049614585.1 Oceanihabitans sp. | reverse complement strand
GTTGGTATTGTTGCTAACCAAAGAAAGTTAGTGAAAACTAAAAAAGGAGAAATGCAGTTTGGCGGTGTTATCTATAACGATAGTGCAGACAAAGCAACTCGATTTATAGCAAATTGTAACCAAAAGAAAATCCCGTTGGTGTTTTTGCAAGATGTAACTGGTTTTATGGTTGGCAGTAAAAGTGAGCATGGTGGTATAATTAAAGATGGTGCAAAAATGGTAAATGCAGTAAGTAATTCTGTAGTGCCAAAATTTACTATTGTTTTAGGTAATAGTTATGGCGCCGGAAATTATGCAATGTGTGGTAAGGCTTACGACCCAAGACTAATAGCTGTCTGGCCAAGTGCAGAACTAGCGGTTATGAGTGGTAACTCGGCAGCCAAAGTTTTATTGCAAATTGAAAAAGCTTCGCTAGAAAAAAAGGGTGAAAAAATTACTCCAGAAAAAGAAACCGAGCTTTTTAATAAAATTAAATCTAGATACGACAACCAAGTATCGCCTTATTATGCAGCTTCCAGAATATGGACAGATGCTGTAATAAACCCTTTAGATACCAGAAAATGGATAAGCATGGGAATTGAAGCAGCAAACCACGCTCCTATTGAGAAAAAGTTTAACCTTGGAGTTTTACAAGTCTAATTCATTTAACGATTCATAGTTTTAATCAATTTCTATTATTATGCACAAATTTTTATCCCTTACTATAGTATTTTTTGCTAGTTTTCTATTTTCATGTGGAAATGGTTCCAAAGAAAAAAACAAAGATTTTAATATAGAAACCAATGCCAAGAACAATGCCATTAACCTAGGAGAAACCTTAACACTTTCTATAAAAAACCCGAAAAACCACACTATAGATTCGGTAAACTATACTTTTAACGGAAAACCAATTTCTGCAGAAACAGTATTAGATAATTATAAATTAGGAGATAAAAAAATAGAAGCTACCATTGTATATAATGGAGAAACAATAGTTTTAAATAAAAACATTACGCTATTAAATAATAAGGCACCAAAAGTATATACCTATAAAATTTTAAACGAGTATCCACACGACATAACCTCGTATACTCAAGGATTAGAATTCTATAATGGCGAATTATACGAAAGCACAGGCCAACGTGGCGAATCGAAATTACGCAAAGTAAATTACAAGACGGGAAAAGTTGTATTAAATGTAGATTTAGCAAACTCCTTTTTTGGCGAAGGCGTAACCGTATTAAACAATAAAGTATACCAATTAACTTGGACCAGCGGAACCGGTTTTGTTTACGATGCAAACACCTTAGAAAAAACGGGTAGCTTTAAATATGGTAATAGTAAAGAAGGCTGGGGAATTTGCAACAATAAAACCAACTTGTATAAAAGTGATGGTACCGAAAAAATTTGGACCATTAATCCAGAAACATTAACCGAGACTAGCTTTATACAAGCATATCATAATCGTGGTAAGGTTGTAGGTTTAAACGAACTAGAATGGGTAGACAATAAAATTTATGCCAATAGATACCAAAAAAATGGCGTTGCTATTATAAACCCAGAAAATGGTGCAATAGAAGCAGTAATAGATTTTTCGCCTTTAAAAAAGAAAGTAAAACAACACCAAGGGCTAGATGTATTAAACGGTATTGCCTATAACCCAGACACAAAAACAATTTTTATAACCGGAAAACGATGGGATAAATTATTTGAAGTAGAAATAATTACTAATTAATACTAATTTACTATTTCAAAAGTTATACTTTTAACCTATTCAATAACAATACTATTTTATGAAAAAGACTTTATACTTCTTAATCTGTTTTGCATTTCTATTACTTTGGAGTTCTTGTCGTAAAGATTTTAATTTTGAAGCTAGCAATGGAAATCTTCGGTTTTCAAAAGATACGGTTTACTTAGACACTGTTTTTACAAACATTGGTTCTAGTACTTATAATTTAAAAGTATATAATAGAAGTAACGATGCAGTAAGTATTCCTAGTGTAAAATTAGCGCTTGGAGCCGATTCTGAATATCGATTAAATGTAGATGGTATAGCTGGTAAATCTTTCGAAAACGTAGAAATACTTGCAAAAGACAGTATGTATATTTTTGTTGAAACTACAATAGACATCAACAACTTACCAGATTTAAATGGTGAATTCTTATATACCGATAAAATTGAATTTGATACAGGAAGCAACCAACAAACTGTAGAGTTAGTAACCTTAGTTAAAGATGCCGAATTTATATATCCAGATCGAGATAACACAACCGGAATTATTGAAACTCTCTCTTTAAATATAGATGGCGAAATAGTAGATACCGAAATTCAAGGACGTTATTTAATGCCTTCAGAATTTACATTTACTAACCAAAAACCATATGTTATTTATGGTTATGCCGCAGTACCAAATGGAGAAACGCTAACCATAGATGCTGGAGCGCGAGTGCATTTTCATGCAAATTCTGGCCTGTTAGTAACCGATGGATCTTCACTACAAGTAAATGGTAGTTTAAGTACAGACCAAGAGTTATTAGAAAACGAAGTTATTTTTGAAAGCGACCGTTTAGAACCAGCATTTGCAGATGTTCCTGGACAATGGGGAACCATTTGGTTATTTCAAGGGAGTATAAATAACAGTATAAACCACGCAACTATAAAAAATGCATCTGTTGGTATTTTAAGCGAAGGCAATGCAGACGAAGCAAATCCTAAATTAACCATTACAAACTCACAAATTTATAATTCTAGTAACTTTGGTGTATTAGGAAGAAACACTTCAATAACTGCAGAAAACTTAGTAGTAAATAATGCAGGACAAACCAGCTTTGCAGCAACTTATGGTGGTAAATACAACCTTACCCATTGTACAATAGCAAATTATTGGAATAATAGTTTTAGACAATTTCCTGCTTTATTAATTAATAACTTTTTAGATACAGAAGATGCAACTTTTGTAACCGACTTAACCGAAGCTAATATTAATAATTCTATAATTTACGGAAACGATAATCCAGAATTTATAATCGACGAAGTTCAAGATCCTGCTTCTCCTGCTATTTTTAATTTTAAATTCTCCAACTGTTTGGTACGATTTAACGATTCATCTAATAATTTTACTGGAGCAAATTACGATTTTAATGATGCTACGAAATACGCAAACATCCTTTTTAATCAAAATCCAAACTTTCGAGAAGCAAGCGAAAACGATTTAATAATTGGGGAAGATTCTGCAGCTAATAATCAAGGTAACGCTACTTTTGCAATACAAGTGCCTAACGATTTATTAGGCGTAAGTAGAACTTCTATGCCAGATTTAGGCGCATACCAACATATTATATTTGAATAGAAATTATATTAAAGCTTGTAATACTTCAATTACATAGTCTATTTCTGTTTTGGTATTGTATTTACAAAATGAAAAACGAATAGAAGGTTTGTTTTTATCTGCTTCACTTAATATTTGGTCTAATACATGCGAGCCTTTACCACTTCCGCTTTGGCAAGCAGAACCTTTAGAACAGGCTATTCCTTTTAAATCTAATTGAAAAGGTAAGGTAAGTGCTTTTTCTACACTCATTGGTAAACAAACATTAATTAAAGTGTAGGTGCTTTTGGTTTCGTTTTCGCAATTTCCATTAAACTTAACTCCTGGAATTGCTTTTAATATTTCACTTTTAAAATAATCTTTAAGTTCTTGAACATATTCTCGTTCTTCATTAAGATTATCGTAAGCCAAAATAAATGCAGTTTCTAAACCTTTAATGCTATGTACAGGTTCTGTTCCTGCTCGATAACCACGTTCTTGCGAACCACCAAAAATTAAAGGTTTAAAGTTGCTGTTTTTGCGTATATAAGCAAAACCAATTCCTTTTGGTCCATGAAATTTATGCGCTGCAGCTGTCATAAAATCAATAGGAGTTTCTTGTACGTCCCATTCAAAATGCCCAATAGATTGTACAGTATCACTGTGAAATAGCGCATTATTATCTTGACATAATTGCGCTACTTTCTTGGTATCTAGCAGGTTACCAATTTCGTTATTAACATGCATTAAACTAACTAACTTACGTTCGTCGTTAGCTGCTAATAAACGCTCTAAATCATTATAATCTGGAGTACCACAAGATTGCAATTTTACATATTCTACGGTAACATTGTATTCGTTTCGTAATTCTTCAACAGTATGTAAAACGGCATGATGTTCTATAGGAGAAGTAATAATAGTAGTAACATTACCATCTCTTACTGCGCAACGTAAAATCATATTATCTGCTTCGGTACCACCAGAAGTAAATATAATTTCTTGAGGTAGTGCATTTAAATATTTTGCTATAGTTTTTCTAGCAGTTTCAATAATACTCTTAGAAGAACGCCCAAAAGCATGCGTAGACGATGGATTTCCATAATTTTCGGTAAGCACCGTTTGCATGTCTTTTATAACTTCTTCTCGAACTTGTGTAGTAGCTGCACTATCAAAATAAACAGATTTCATGTAGTAGAATTATATTTTAAAAGCTCAAAAATAAGTTAAATAAAATTATTTATACAAACCAATGTTATAAGTTTGACAAATCTTTTATTTTTGTTTAAAATTATACCTCATGCAAAAGTTATTTCCCCTATTTATTTTTTTAATATTATTTAATGCTTGTGACGATGGCGATGTACTTAATGTAGAAATAGACTTTGATGAAGACACCTTTTTAGCTTGTGGAGATTTGGTTTTATATAAAATTAAAGAAGATCCAGCAGAGTCGCTTTCTCTTCAAATTACTACTCCTGCTACATCTTTAGAAAATTTAATTGCAACAGATGCCGATGGTAATTTATTAACTACGCAAGCAGATTTTACTATTACAGCTAGTAGCAATACTTTTCATTATAGAAGCTATAACAATACTCCTACCGATTTTTTCTGTAACGATGTACCTCCTTCAAATATTCAAATTTCAAACGACGACCAAAGCGATTCGGGAATTGCAAGATTTACAATGGAATTAATTGAAGACGATAACGATGGCATTCCTGCTATTTTAGAGGATATAAATGGGAATGGCGATTTAACAGACGATGATACAGATGGCGACGGCTTACCAAATTATATAGACGAAGACGACGATGGCGATAATGTGTTAACGCGCTTAGAAATTGATAATGAAGATCTTGATGAAGATCAAAACCCACTTACCAATCCTTTAGATACCGATGGAGATAACATACCAAACTATTTGGATACCGATGATGATAATGATGGTGTTGCTACCATAAATGAAGAAAACGATACCCAAGACCAAAACCCTACAAACGATTTTACCGATCCTGCAATTGCCGATTTTTTAAACCCAATTGTAAGCACAACTATAGCTGCAACAGCTTACAGAGTACACGATATACAACAAAAATTTGAAGTAAAACTTGTAATTACTGGTTTAAGTCTTTCTAATATTATAATTGTAGATCCTTATAACTTTGGTAGCCTGGAAGATAGTAGACTTAACCAAGAACGATCGGTTATTATTCCGTTTTAAGCTTTCGGGTTTTGGTATATATAAACTTCGGTAGCGCCTAGTCCATATTTTTTATAATTAGCATCGTAATACTTAACGTTACTATATCTGCCAAATAAATATTCTAATTCCAGTTTTAATACGCCTTCGCCTACTCCATGTATAAAAACTATTTTTTGAATACGTTTTTTTATTGCAAATTCTAACTGCCTTCTTGCAGTATCTAATTGTAAATTAAGCATGTCGTGGTTGCTCATGCCACGATAAGAGTTTGTTAAATGATGAATGTGTAAATCTACTTCAAGTGTAGGTTCAAAGCGTTCTTTTGCCTTTTTAACTATTGTTGGTTTTCTTTTTTTGCTTTCTTTTTCTGAAACAATTGCTGCAATATTGGTATTTGCAAATACATTACTCTTTAAAGCATTAGTATCTTCTAATAATACCAATTCGTTACTAGAAAAAGAAAAATCAAAACCATCGCTAGTAAGAATAAATATTTCTTCATTAATAACTTTTACTACAACGCCAGACAAATCGTCGTCTAAAACAGCAACCTTATCTCCTACTTTAAACATTCTCATCTTCGTTATTTTTACTAGGTATTTGCTTTGAAACTCTATAAATTCCTAACATTAAAACTACAATTCCAACTAATAATATTGCTGTGTTTTGTTTTTGCTCTGCTTGTGCATAAATAGCAACACTAGCTCCAACAATAATTAAAAAGTAATTTAGGTATTTATGCATCGTATTTTGAAATAAAATTAAGGTTCAAAAATAACATTAAATTTATAGAATAGTTAAACAATAAAAGTATTCTTGTTTTTATACATTTGTAAGTAACAAAAATATACTATGCCTTCTCTTGAAAAATTCATGCTTCCTTGTTTAAACAAAAAGTTTTTTGGCATAGATTGTTTAGGCTGTGGTATGCAACGCTCTATTCTACTTATTATTAAAGGAGACTTTGCAGGAGCTTTTAAAATGTATCCTGCAATTTTTACAATTTTAATTATGCTAGCATTTTTAATGTTGCATATTAAATTTAAATTTAAAAATGGACATCGCGTTTTATTAAGCCTCTTTGTTATTAATATTTTAATTATTATTGTAAACTATATCAACAAATTTATT
>JBMZDY010000110.1:0-6628 GCA_049614585.1 Oceanihabitans sp. | reverse complement strand
CATTATACTAATTAATGCCCAAGTTTCTTTTGGGTCCCAACCCCAATAACGTCCCCAACTTTCGTTTGCCCACATACCTCCTAAAAAGTTACCTATAGTTAGCATTACAAGGCCTACAGTAAGTGCCATTTCGTTTATTATGGTTAATTCTTTTACATTAAGAATCATTTTATTTTTATTAGCATCTGTCGTAAAAATCATTAGTAAAAGCGCTACTATTCCTAAAATCATTCCTAAAACAAATGGACCATAACTTGCTACAATTATAGAAACATGAATCATTAACCAATAACTATTTAATACAGGTTGCAGATTTGCTATAGCTGGATCTAACCAATTTTGATGTGCAAAAAACAAAATAATAGAAGCTACAAATGCTGTAGATGCAATTGTTAAATCGCTTTTTCGTCCAAAAATTAATCCAAATAACATAGCAGACCAAGCTACATAAAGCATGGTTTCGTAGGTATCACTCCAAGGCGCATGTCCAGAAATATACCAACGCACTATAAGCCCAATAGTGTGTATAATAAATAATATTACTACAAACCATTTACAAATATTTACGGCAAGATTAAGTCCTTTTTTATTACTGTTAAGTATTTGGGTAATTAAAAACACAAATAGTAAAAAGCCTGCTAACAAATAGTAGCGGTAAAGCTTTTTAAATATATTAAGTTTATTGTATTGTATTTCTGCGTCAATTTTTGTGTCGCTAAGCATTACAGCACTTCCAAACTTATTTTGGGTTTTACTAAAGGATTCTAATAATTTATCTGCTTGTTCAAAATCGCCAGACTTTTTAGCATTATTTAGCGTAAATAAATAAGCTGAAAAACCAGAATTAATAAAGTTACCGTATAAAGTATCTTTAATTTTAGTTTTATAATCTTCATTTCGGTATTCTAAAGGAGAAATCCATTTGTTATTTTCGTCTTCTGGAACCGGAAAAATTTTTAGTGTTAAACCTTCTATAGCATTCGATAATACGTTAACACGTTGGTCTGCTAATTTAAGTTCTTTTTGGTATCCATTAGGTGTTTTGGTACGATATGCTTCGTCTAAATATGGTGCTAATTTGTAATTTAAATTTGTATCGAAAAAGTCGATAACTCTAGCATATTTTTCTTTTTTTGGTATCCCAAGAATACTTTTTAACGAATCGGTTTTTTGTGGTGTTAAATATATTATAGGAACATTATACCATAACAAAGGGCTCTCGTTTATAGATAATAACACTTGATTTCCACTTAAGCCTGCATAGGTTTCTTTATGGTGAATTTTTCGTAATATTTCGGATGCATAAGTATGCATTGGCATCATTCTACCACTTAAATCTTGTATTACTAATCTACCAAACTTGTTGGCATGTTCTTTAGGAGTTGCATTTGCTAATAAAATAGAATCTATTTGTGCTGTAGTTGGTTGTTGATGCTCGGTTTCTTGCGAAAAACCTTGTAATGCAAAACAAAAGAAAAGCAACGAAAGTAGTTTTGCTTTTTTGGTTTTTATTTTCCCTAAGTGTTTTCGCAAATCGGCAAATCTAGCGCCTTTAGAAAACAGTATTGCTAGCATACCAAAAAACAACAAAAAATACCCAATATAAGTAAGCCAAGTTCCCCAAAAATCGTGGTTTACCGAAAGGATAGTTCCTTTTTCGTCTGGATCGAAATTAGATTGAAAAAACTTATATCCACCATGGTTTAAAATGTTATTCATGTATATTCTATAGTTAAAATCACCTTGGTTTTTATCTAACACTGTTACTTCACTAGCATACGATGAGTAACTACGTTCTGTACCTGGATAACGCTCTGCAATAAAATCGTTTAATTTAATTTCGAAAGGAAGCTCTAAAATTTTTGGTCCATATTTAAAAGCGAAATCTAGACCACCAACTTTAATTTGCTTAAATGCATTGTTTTTATATTGACCGCCTAACATACCAATACTTTTTGTTTCGTTATTAGCGGTAACTTTTAATACCAATCCATCTTGGTCTCCTTTTAATATTTGCGATTTTTTTACAATTCCGAAATCTCCAGTTACTATTGGTTTAGGGAAAACCATTTGCATATTTCCTATTACATAACGCGAACGTAAAATTAAGGGTTGTAAACTATCTTTCACTAATTTACCTGTAGCTCCTGTTGCCATGGTCATGTATTCGCCTTCAAAAGGAGAAACAATATTTATTTTATCGCCATCTTGGGTTATATTAATTGCACCTTTGGTAGGTTTATTTAGTGCTAATAATACATTATGAATACTTTGTACTTCACCAGATTTTAAAAAGTGATTGTGTGGTCCTGCACTTCCTGCTTCCACAATTTTTAAATAGCTAGCTCCAGTTTCGTTTGGTATTATATCTTCTTCTGCTCCACCAACAAATTTTTCTAATGAAATGGTAACTGGTGTATTATTATAGCTAGTGTGTATGGTAAAATCGTTCTCTAATCGTGGTGAAAAATCTACTTCATTTTCTAATACACGTCGCTGGTTTACTCCATTTACTACATAATCGCCATCTATATACGTGGTAATATATGTTTTTTGCGACATGAATTTATTTTCGGTTTCGCCCTCGCGAATAGCCATCATTCCTTCAAAACTTATGTATCTAGTAATTCCTGCACCAATAAGTATTAATACAAATGCTAAATGCAATGTAAGGGTTGCCCATTTCTCTTTTTTATATAGGCGATATCTAAAAATATTACCAACAAAGTTTATTACAAACACCAACATTATTGCTTCAAACCACCATGTATTATAAATTACATTACGTGTATATGGTGTAGGCGATGTATCCATTCCTGCATCCATAAATGTCCCTACAGCCATTGCTGCGGCAAATAAAATAAATAGTATAGCAGTGAGTCTTGTAGAAAATAGAATTTTGGCTAGTTTATCTAACATAATTATAGCTTTTTTTGCTCGTGCAAATTTACAGATTTTTGTTTGTTTAAATGGATAAATTGAAGTTAAAATTATGGTAACAAAAAATACAAAAAAAAACAGAAGTCCTTTAAAACTTAACTTGTATTGTTATTTGTTTTGCTGTCTTGCTTGAAAAATATTCATATACATAAAGGTGCCCATTTTACGTGCTCTACGTTTGGCATTATCTGCTACCTCTCCCAAGAACAGTTCGTCTATTGTTTCGAACCACAAATTTAACCACAATCCAAAATGATTAGAATCTATGGTATGATTAAACTGCTTATCTACTTTTATATGTGCTTCTAGCGGATTTCCTCTATACTTTTTATCTAATTTTCTTGTCATAAAAAGGCTCGTTTCCCAAAAAGTTGTTAAGTGTTCTAGGTGCAAATCCCAATCTGTTATCGTTTCATTAAAAAATGGCCCAATAACGGTATTCTCTCGTACTTTTTTATAAAATGAAGACACTAACAAAAACACGTCTTCTCTAGTATGTATGTCTTTTTTCTGCATAATGCACAAAGATAAATTATATTACTTTTAAATCATATAATATTACTTATTTTAGCAATATGATTACAGTAGTTTTGCTTGGCGCAGGAAATGTTGCCACACACCTTTTTAAAGCGTTTAATAAATCCGAAAATATAACGGTAAAACAATGGTATAATAGAAGTTTAAATACTTTAGAAGCTTATAAAAACAAAGTAAATGTTACCAATGATTTAAAAGCTATTGAAACTGCAGATATTTATATTTTAGCAGTAAGTGATGATGCTGTTGCAGATTTATCGAAAGCACTACAATTTGAAAACAGATTGGTTGTACATACTTCGGGAAGTGTAAGTATGTACGATATAGATAAAAAACACAAGCGAGGTGTTTTTTATCCATTACAAAGTTTTAGTAAAGCAGCAGCAGTAGATTTTGCTGAAGTACCTTTATGTGTAGAAGCTTTAAATAACAAAGCAGATCTGCCTATGTTAAAAGCACTAGCAAAAGCAATTGGCAGTAAAGCGCACAAAGTAAATTCCGATCAACGAGCAGCCTTACATTTAGCAGCAGTTTATGTAAATAACTTTACAAATCAAATTTATAGAATTGCGCACGAGATTACAGAAATGCATGGAGCAGAATTCGAAATATTAAAACCTTTAATAAAAGAAACTGCCAGAAAACTGGACGATTTATCGCCTTATTTAGCGCAAACAGGACCTGCAAAACGAAACGACAAAAAAACCATAAAAAAACACTTAAAAGCACTTACAAATAAACATCATAAAGAAGTTTATGAATTGTTAACAAAATCGATACAAAACACACATGGAAGAAAAAAGCTATAAAGAATACCTTAAACATATTACTACTTTTATTTTTGATGTAGATGGTGTACTAACCGATGGAACTGTAACTGTTACTACTTCTGGCGAAATGCTAAGACGCATGCATATTAAAGACGGTTATGCTCTAAAAACTGCAGTAGATAAAGGGTATAACATGTGTATTATTTCGGGAGGAAGTAACGAAGGAGTAAGAAAACGCTTAGAAAACCTTGGTCTTAGCGATATTTATTTAGGTGCACACAATAAAATAGAACAGCTAAACCAATACTTAGAAAAACACCAAATAAAACTAGAAAACACGCTGTATATGGGCGACGATATTCCAGACTATCCTGTTATGGAATTAGTAGGCTTACCTTGTTGCCCACAAGATGCAGTGCCAGAAATTAAAGGAATTTCTAAATATATATCGCATAAAAATGGTGGCAAAGGTGCTGTTCGCGATGTTATAGAACAAGTACTTAAAGTGCAAGGTAAATGGAATAGCAACTTTAATGCAAAATACGATTAAACTTTATACTTTTTTTGTAGGTTTTGAATAGAAAAAGCAGAAGACACAAAACAGGATTTGGTTATATAGGTTTTGGTAACAATACAAATATATTTAATAGAAAACCTAGAAAAGTTTTTTCGGAAACTAAACACCAATTAAATACAGAAAGCTTAAAGAAAACCAAATTAAAATTTAATAGCAGTTTATTAACTAAAGAAGAAAAAACGAAACTAAAAACAAGTATTCGAAAAAAAGCAAGAATTAAATTGGTTGTTGCAATACTTACAAGTACCATTGTTTTATTTTTTCTAATCTATATTACAATATTTGTATTCGAAGCGCTGTTATTTAAGCATTAAACCAATACTTCTAAATTTAAAAAAAGATACTTTTTTACATAAATGATTTCTATTTTAAAACTTATACGCTTTAAAAACTTATTACTTATTATACTAGTACAAGTACTTATTAAATATGCATTATTTCATCCATTTGGTGTAGGTATTACATTAAATGCATTAGGTTTTACAATTCTTGTTTTAGCAACTGTATGCATAGCAGCTGCAGGAAACATTATTAACGATATACAAGATGTAGAAACAGATACTATAAACAAGCCAAAAAAGGTAATAGTAGGCAAGTTTATTTCCGAAAAAAAAGCATACAATTTATTTTTTGCACTTAATATAATTGGTATTGCACTTGGTTATTATGTATCGTATTCGGTAGGAAAAAGTGCCTTTTTCTCCATTTTTGTAATAACCTCGCTATTACTTTATATTTATGCTACCTCTTTAAAACAAATGCCTGTAATAGGAAATATTATAATTGCAACATTAGTAGGATTAAGCATTGTTATTGTTGGTATATTCGATTTATTACCGGTTATTAATTCTAGCAATAGAGAATCACAAATTACTTTTTTTAAAATTGTATTAGATTATGCTTTATTCGCTTTTATTATAAACTTTATACGCGAAATGGTTAAAGATATTGAAGATATTGATGGCGACTATAAAGCAAAAATGAATACGCTACCAATTCTTTTTGGCAGAGATCGTGCAAGAGTAATCATATTTTCTATATCGATAATTCCTTTGTTTGTAATAGTATATTATATAATTACCTTTTTGTATAAACAACCCATAGCAGTAATTTATTTTTTAATTTTTATAGTTGGTCCTTTACTTTATATTTCAATAAAATTAGCATTTGCAAAAGCAAAAAAACACTTTACTCATATAAGTTTTATCCTTAAATTAGTAATGCTTTTTGGTATGCTATCGTTATTACTCTATCCATTTATAATTCCAAAATGAAAAAAATTAAATCCCACTTACCCGAAATTTATTTTATACTAGCAATTTTATATTACTGGAGCTTAACTGGTTTAATTATTAATTGGTTTGCAATTGGCTTATTGGTTTTAGTAGGCATATTAATTATTTCGAAAAATAGCCCCTTAGGAATTGTACTTGGAAGCTTACTAATATTAATTAATATTTATATGTTTTTTGCTTTAGCTTCCGAATTTTCAGAATTTAAAACCTTTAATACAAAAGCAAGAGACTTACTTGTTTTTGGTGTTCTATTTCTTGGGTCGAACCTTATATTTTCTATTTTACTTCTGTATAAATACGCAACCGTTTCCAACAAAAAAACAGCTTAATAATGCTTCAAAAAAAACTAGATAGCTATCGGTTAATTCTTGCTTCTGCTTCGCCTAGAAGGCAACAATTTTTTAAAGATTTAAATTTAAATTTTGAAATTCAATTAAAACCTATTAAAGAAGAATATCCTAATCGATTAAAACATTTTGAAATAACCGATTATTTAGCACAATTAAAGT
>JBMZDY010000109.1:0-6663 GCA_049614585.1 Oceanihabitans sp. | reverse complement strand
TTCTACCTTTAGAAAACGAGTTTTTTAACGAAAAATTAAAAATTGAAAATACCGAACAACAATTATTAAATAATTTCTTTAACTTAAACGACGACTTTTTAATAGACTTTTGGAAAATAAACAATAGCATTTCTAAAAAACATATTTTAAAACTAATAAAATTACTACCTTACTGTTATAAAATATCTGGAAATTTAGAACTAACAAAACTAAGTTTAGAGCACATATTAAACAAAAAAGTAACCATTAAAAAACGCTATAAAGCTAAACAAAACAAACAAGAACCAATAAAACTCGACTCCCTTAAGTTGGGATTAAATTTTACATTAGAAAGCGATGTTGCAAACCTGTTAAACCCAGTTTTAGAATTTGAAATAGGACCAATTAAAGAAAATGAAATAGAACACTATACAAGTAAAAAAGGAATCCCTAAGTTAATAACAATATTTTTTGATTACTTTACACCAATAGAATACGATTCTATAGTGAAATTTAAAATAGAGCAGAAAAACGGGTTTTCATTAAAACAAGAATCGAAACCAATATTAGGACTTACAACACAATTATAATTTTTTAACCAATGAATGCAGTAACCAATATATTAAATGGTAATATGTTTAAAGTAAGTATAATTTTATTTTTTATAAGCTCAATTCTACTTGGTATTTTTAAAAAAATTAGATCCTTATTTACAAAAAACAAAAAACTAGCAATACTCTATCTCTTATTTATATTATTAACATTTGCCATTGCAGGATTGCTAAGTTCGCATAAAGTATTTAACGACACGCCTTTAAATAGTTTTATTGGTATACAATTATTGTTTGTATTAATAGGGATTGCACATTTATTTATTTTAAATAGGTACTTTCCCGACCTTAAAAACGATAAAACAAATTTTTTAAACGAATTTCTATTTAGTATAGTAGTATTATGTATTGGTTTTATAGCATATTTAAATGTTGTAAATAAATTTCGACCAGATTTTAGCTATATATTTTTAGGTGCAGGTATTTGTTTCTTACTTCCTTTTTTAGTTAGTAAATTATATCAATTTGCAACTAATATACCAGTACCTATTTATAAAAAATGGAGATATCCTATAGAAACAGATATTGCAGATCCTACCAAAAACGAACTTACCAATCCAGCAGTAATAAGTCTAGAGTTTCAAAAAAATGTAACCGATAAAGAAATAACAAATTTTAAAATTAAAGCTCCCGAAAACATGGAATTTGGTAAGCTATTTTATTTTTTTATTAACGATTATAACGAAAGACATCCAGAAAGCACAATAGAATATATTAACGAAACAACAAAGCTTCCTAACGAATGGGTGTTTTATTTTAAGCCAAATTGGCTAGGTAATTTAAAACATGTAGACTTTAATAAAACTACTGCAAACAACCTTATTAAAGAAAACGATACAATTGTATGTAAAAGAATAACCTAATAGGTTGTTTAATACATTATTGAAATAGTTTGTTTTAAAAAGCATACCATTTAAGTTTGTTTTTTTTATCTAGTTGCATAACTATAAAAATTAAATACAGTTGTTTTTAATTAAAAAACAAACAAGTCACTCCATCTCTTCACTAACCTTATTGCATAATTAATGTTTCCTTTTTGTTAACCTTTTAATTTTAAAAATATAAAAAAGAGAACAAAAAAAATATAAACCATTAATTATTAAGCATTTAAATTAAAAAAAGTAATCTGTTTTTTTTGTAGTATAAAAATTATACTGTAAATTTAATACTAACTTTATTATTTATTTCTCGTTATTAATTAATTAAACTTCAACAATTATGTCATTTAAAGCAAAGCTAAATGTTTCAGGAAAAGAGTACAATGTATTAAACTGTAGTTACGAACTATTCCAAGAAACAGATCCAACAGGAAGACCTTCTTCTGTAACAAGAGGAGGAAAAGTTCATTTTACAGTAGAATCTACAGCAGATACAACATTATCCGACTGGATGTTTAATAATTTCGAAAGAAAAGACGGTTCTGTAGTATTCTTAAAAAGAGATACAGAGTCTAAAGCAAAAGAATTAAAATTTACCGAAGCCTATATGGTAAACTACAAAGAAAACTTTGATGCTTCTGGTAAAAACCCAATGACAGAAACCTTTGTAATTTCTTCAAAAAGTATAGGGATTGGCAATGGCGAACATATTAATGAATGGGTAGAGTAATATTATACCATATTCTTATAATAGATACTATTAAGTGTTGTGTATTTAGAAAATATATTTAAAATATTTTAAAGCAAAAACCTATAACACAACACTTTTATATAGTTAATTGTTTACCCAAACCATTAAAACCATGTCTTTTTTAGCAAAATTAACCATTGAAGATCAAGAATTTAATGTTCTAGATTTCTCCTTTGAAGTCACTCAACAAACAGACTCTCGAGGCTTAGCAAGTGGATATCCTAATTTAGGAGCACTTAATATATTAATCGAATCTTCTAACGATTTAGATTTTTATGCCTGGAGTATAAATTCTAACGCAGCAAAAGATGGCAAAATAATTTTCTATAAAAGAGATGCAATGGCTAAACACAAAACCATTGAGTTTAATGGTGCAGTATGTGTTGGCTATAAAGAATCGTTTAACAGTAATGATTCAAGCCCTATGAAAACAAGAATAATAATAAGAGCCAATGCTATTATAGTAGAAAATACAGGATATGTAAATAATTGGGCTCGAGAATATTAAAATTAAGCTATGGCTCTACTTTCAAATACAGAAATTTGCATAAATGGTAAAGCATTACACCACTTTAAAAAGTTTAGTCTGCATCAAGAACTAGCAGCACATCACAATCTTAATTTATATTGCCAACTTTCTAACATACAGGCATTTTGTAAACATTTAAATGAAGACATAGAAGACTTATTAGGTCAAGTAATTACAATAGAAATAAGCGCATCTAATAAAACAGATTATTATGGCGAATTAAAATTTAAAGGTGTAATTATAGGGTTAAAAATAAAAAAAGGGTTACAAGCTAGTGAAGGAGACTTCTTAATAATTAAAGCACAAAGCCCAACAATTTTAGCCGAAGATGGCCCGCACTATACGTCGTTTAACGAAATGACTTTTACAAATATTATTGATGAAACATTTAATAATTACGATTCTTCAAAACTAACCGTAGATACCAAAAATTCTAAACTTAATAGAGATAGCATTACATATACAGTACAATACAACGAAAGCTGTTTTAATTTTGCTAAAAGGCTTGCTGCTAGAAATGGAGAATGGATGTATTATAACGGCGAAACCTTAAAATTTGGAATAAACGATAATAACGAAGAAGAACTAACTCTATTTCAAGGAAGAGATTTACTAGAATTTAGTACCGCGATTGGGCCTATACCTCACAACTACAACTTTTACACTAACGATTATACAACTAGTGAAATTCATATAAGCAAAACAAAAAATATTTCAAACGCAAACGCAGGAATACTAGGTGCAATAAATGAAAGTGCAGATGAGCTATTTCCAAATGAAACTAGAATCTGGTTAAACCAATCCGATGACAATAATGCAAAAAGCAGATTAGATAATAACGTAAATATTCAAAATAGTGCAATTCAGTCTAAGCAAATTCGTATATCTGGACTATGCGATAATCCTGGAATAGCAATAGGAAGGCTTATAAAAATCAATCAAAACAATTATAGAGTAATTAAGGTTACACATAATTGCTCTAACCATGGGCAATATGAAAATGTTTTTGAAGCAATTGTTGCTGGAAACAACATATATCCATTAACCAATGTACTAGAATACCCAAAAGCAGAAAGTCAAACAGCATTAGTTAAAGAAAATCATGATCCAGATGGAATGGGAAGAGTAAAAGTACAATTCCCTTGGCAGGAAGAACAAGGCCTATTAAGTCCTTGGATAAGAAGTATTTCGCCAAGCGCATCCAATGGGCAAGGATTCTTTTTTATTCCAGAATTAGGCGACGAAGTTCTAGTAGATTTCGAAGGTGGCAATGCAGAAAGTCCTTATGTAATTGGCGGTGTTTATAACGCAAAATCTAAGCCTCCTTCCGCAAGTTCAAATTCTAGTAACCATATAAAAATGCTACAAACTAGAAGCGGTTGTGTAATAATATTAGACGATAATGCAGGAAGTATAAAACTTCAAGATGCAGCTGGAAGTTTAATACTATTAGATGGCGAAGGAAACATAGTTATTAATGCTGTAGAGCAATTAAATATAGATAGCAAAGCTGGCTTTTTTAATGGAAGCGAAACCGTTAATATTGGGTCTCCAGACACAACAGTTGCAGGAGACTCTAGTTTATGGTTAACGTCGGATGCAGAATTAAAAGCAGATGGAGCAAATGCTGTAGTAGAAGCAAAATCTGGAAAAGCAGAGTTAAAAGGAGTAGTTGTAGAAGTTAATGCAGCAACAAATGCTAAAATAAATGCAACAGCAATAACCGAAATTAAAGGAGCACAAGTAAAACTTAATTAAAATGAAAGCACATAAAACAGATAATCCAGTTTACGAAAAACCTTTAAAAAAGGGACACAGTTTAGCCATACATTCTAAAAACGAAAAAGATGTTATACAAGTACGTAACGCGCAAGGAATTACACTGTTTACTATAGAAGTTTCAGAAGAAGGAACAAACCTAAATATTGAAGCAGAAAACATAAATATAAAAGCAAATAAAACGCTACAATTATCTGGCGAAAATATAGATATAAAAAGCAAAAAAGACCTTTATGTAAAAAGTGAAGGAAATCTCAACCAATTTGTAAAAGGCAATAAAACTATAGAAACGCAAGGTGAAAATATAGAAACTGCAAAAACACAATACATCAAAGCATATTTAGGAGACGTAAAACTAAAAGCGAATGACGACATAAAACTAAATGGCGAACGCGTAAAGTTAAATTGTGATTAAATGGAATTTATTAATAACACTTCATTTCACACTTTAATACATCGTGCAGCTTTAGATAACGATAAGATTGCAATGGCTGTAATGTGCAGAATTACCTATACTATTCAAGAAGACGGCAGTTTAAAAATAAGCGATACGCAAGATTGGGAATTACACCAAGAACAATGGGAAAGCGATTATGGACCAATGGACACCGATAATGTATACAATAAAGGAGGTGTAGATATTATGGTGTTTGGTAGCGCAAAAACACCAAACGGAAACCCAATTACAGAAAGTGAAGTTGTTATTTATTTAAATAATGAAGAGATTCATAAAATAAAAGTATTTGGAGACCGAAAATGGAAATCTTTTTTAGGTAGCCTAAGTATAAGTTCGCCAGAACCATTTACCGAAATCCCACTAACGTTACATAACGCATTTGGCGGAAGTGCAAAATGGGATGGACTAGATGTACCATATCCAGCAAACCCTTTCGGTAAAGGTTATTATTACACAAAAGAAGAAGCAGTTGGCGCACCATTACCAAATATAGAACATAGCAACGATTTAATTAAAAAATGGAATTCTTGGCAAGAACCAGCAGGTATTAGCTCCTTCCCTATTATGTCCTTAAAAGCAAAATATAATTTAGTATTAAATGAAGATAATACCAAAATAAAAAAACTAGACAAAAAGTTTTTTAACTCCGCATTTCCAAATCTTATTGTTAAGGAGTTAAAAGAAGACGATTCTATTAAAATAAAAGGAGTAACAACAAACAAAGATTTTAAAATTATAATACCAAAAACAAATTTAGATGTAGACATAAAATTAGGAGAAAAAATAACAAACAGAAAACTTTATATAGATCAAGTAGGCATTTTCCCTAACGAAAACAAAGCTTTTATTAGCTATCGTTTTCCTTTTAGATATATTGTTAAACCAATGGAAATAAGAGAAACAACCTTAAACCACACCCTATAAAAACATAGAATATGCATTGTTCATTACATACCAATATTCACCCAATGGTTGGAGTAGACCTACACAATGGTATTATTCCAGGAACACCACCTGTACCAACTCCATTTATGCCACATTTTGTATCGCAAGTATTAGGAGGTTTAAACTTAAAAGCATCCTTAGCAACAAAAGTAATGTCTCATAATTTTATTACTTTACAAAGAGGTTCCGATATTGGTTTAGGTATTGGACATGTAGCAACAAACTTATTATTTCCAATATTAGTACTAGCAAGTAGTTCGGTTTCCCAATTTGGCTCCTTTACAGTGCATCTAGAAGGTAAACCAGCAGCAATTGCTCCATTAGTTTATGTAGGTTTTAATTTTAATTGTTTCGATCCCGCTCCTTGGAATACCAATTTAATTGTAGCACCTGGATGCAATATGGCTGGTTTTAGTTTAGCAGATTATGTAGCAAGCATGGTGAGTATAGCACTAAGTATAGCTGTAGGATTTGTATGTAATGCCGCATTTGGAGGATTAACAAGTGCTTCTGGTGCAGTAGTAGGTAGAGTATTTGGAAAAGCATTTTTAACAGAAGGACTAGAAGAAATAGCACAAAGTCAATTTGGTAGATTTGTACAATCTGGAACCGAAGAAGTAATGAAACACCATTTTGGTAACGCTGTAGATGCAGGTTCTAGTTTTGTTGCACACGAATTGGGATTACAAGACGATAGTTTTACTGCCGAAGCAACTACATTTTATACTGGTGAA
>JBMZDY010000108.1:0-6740 GCA_049614585.1 Oceanihabitans sp. | reverse complement strand
GATAAAAATATTACCGATTTAACAGGTGTTGAAGCTATGGTTAATTTAACCAGGCTATACATTCAAGACAATCAAATTACCGCTTTAAATGTATCTAACAGTTTAAATCTAGATAGGCTGTATATGTGGAATAATCAAGTTTCTACTTTAGACCTTTCTGCAAATCCTGCATTAACCAGGCTTTACGCAGATACCAATAGTTTTTCTTCAATAGATTTATCTAATAATATAAATTTAATTAATGTCGCATTGGCAAACCAGCAATCGGTAAATAGAATAACAAGTTTAGATGTTTCGGCATTAGTAAACTTAGAATTCTTGTCTTTAGAACATAATAATATTGCAAGTATAGACCTTAGTAATAATACCGAATTAACAAACTTAATTATATTTAATAACCAGTTATCAGCTATTAATGTTGCAGCAAATACCAAGCTTAATTATTTATGGCTAGGAGGAGATCCTAACGATTTAGGAGGCGGCTCAGAAACCAATACTCTAACCAGTTTAGATGTAACCAATAATATAGAACTAATAGAGTTAATAGCAGCAGGAACGCAAAACCTAACAAGTATAGATGTTAGTAGTAATCCAGATTTAACCTTGTTAAATGTAAATGCAAATAACCTTACTAGCCTAGATGTTAGTGCCAATAACCTATTAAGTGTTTTGGCTTTTGGAGGCAACCAAATTTCTAGTATTAGCTTAGTTAATAATACCGAATTGGTAGAGTTATACGCTTGGGACGATATTTTAACAAGTATCGATTTAACCCAAAATACCAAGCTAGAAAAGTTAATAATACCTAATAATCAACTAAGCGATTTAGATATCTCACAAAACTTATTATTAAAAGAGTTTGATATTAATCAAGTTCAAAAAACAGGAGTTTTAGATTTATCTAACCATTTACAATTGGAAAGTTTTATAATAGCAAATACCCTTTTAACAGGTATCGATTTAAAAAGTGGAAATAACACATTAGTATATAATGCAGAAATAACCGATAACCCAAACTTAACTTGTGTACAAGTAGACGATGTAACCTATGCTACAAACAATTGGACAAACATTACAAACAGCAGTGTATATAATGCAGATTGTGGTTACTCGTCGGCTAATTTGGTAGCTATTCCAGATACCAATTTCGAGCAAGCATTAATCGATTTAGGATTCGACACCAATGGTTTAAACGGAAATATTTTAGAAAGCGAAGCACAAGCAGTAACCATACTAGATGTTTCCGATCCTACAAACAATGTAAACTTACCTAATGTAAATGCAAAAATAACAGACCTAACTGGAATAGAAGCATTTGTAAATATTACAGAATTAAACTGTGAGAAAAATGAATTAGCGAACTTAGATACTTCTTCAAATTTATTATTAACCTCTATAAAATGTGGATTTAACTTAATACAAAACATAGATGTATCTAGTAATACGAATCTAGATTATTTAAATGCAAAAGCAAATCAATTAAGTAATATTGATATTTCTGCTAACACTTTATTAGAATATGTATCTGTTTGGAACAACCAACTAACAACTTTAAATCTTTCTAATAATACCAACTTAGAAGTAATATTTGCATTCGATAATCAAATAAGCAGTTTAGATGTTTCCAACTTATCGAAGCTAACTCAATTAATAATTGGGCAAAATAATTTTTCAAGTATAGACGTTTCCAATAATGTATTATTGCAGCAGTTGTCTATGGACGATAACCAACTTACAAGTATTAATGTAAATGCAAATACAGCATTAACTAGTCTGCAAGTTCATAACAATCAAATAGCTACAATAGATGTTACCAACAATCCAGCATTAACTGTTTTGTTTATAGAAAATAATTTATTTACGACTATAGATGTAAGTCAAAATTTAAATCTGTTTAATTTAGCAATAGGACTAAATAATATAGCAGCCTTAGATGTAACCAATAATATAGCTTTAGGAAACCTAACTGCAGAAGGAACAGCAATTAGCGAATTAGACTTAAGTAATAATATAAACTTAGAGCAACTTTGGGTAGCAGATAACGCAAACTTAACACATTTAGACCTTTCTCATAATCCGTTATTATGGAATTTAGGAGTATATAATACACCATTAGAAAGCTTAGATTTATCTACTAATGCCATAACAAAATTATTTGCTTACAATATGCCAAATCTATATCGATTAGATATGAGTAACGGAAATAATACCAATGTTACAGATTTAGATATAACAAACAATGCGAGCTTAGAATGTATATCTGTAGATGATGAAACCTATGCCACCACTAACTGGACCAATATAGATTCAGGAGCTGTATTTAGCGAAGACTGTAATGGAGTATGGACTGTTTACACACCAGACGAAAACTTCTCTACAGCTATGGCGGCTTATATTACTTTCGTAGATGATGATAACGATGGACTAATCACTTATGAAGAAGCATCTGGTTTTACAGGAACATTAGACTTAAGCAACCAAAGTATTGAAGATATAACCGGTTTAGAAGCGTTTTCTAGTGTTACCGAAATAAATTTACAAGGAAATAATATTACCGATATAAGCGGCTTAATAGATAGCGATGCGCTTATATTAACAAGAAATCCAGGAGAATTTAGAACAGTAGAAAGGAAAAACTTTTCTGCATTACAAGTACTAGACTGTAGTAACAATAATATTACGCATCTAGATGTAAGTATTATAGAAACGCTAACCACATTAAATTGTTCGAATAATCAACTAGAAGTATTAAACGTTAAAAACGGAAACAATGCTATACTTACTAATTTTAATTCGACTGGAAACCCAGGATTGTATTGCGTATTGGTAGATAATGTTGCAAATGCAAATGCAAATTGGACGAATAAAGACGCACAAACCCTATTTAGTGAAACAGATTGTAATGCAAAAATACAACCCAAAGTGTTTTTACAAGGCGCAATGCTAAACCCAATAGTAGGCGAGGAGAATTTAATGCGTGACGATTTAAGAACTCAAGCAGTAATACCAGCAACAAGTCCGTATGCAGATGCGCTTACATGTAATGCTTCAGTATTTAATGCAACAGGAGCAGATGCAATAGTAGATTGGATTGAGGTTTCGTTACGAGATGCAACCAACCCATTATTAATATTAGAAACTAGATCGGCATTATTACAACGTGATGGCGATGTGGTAGATGTAGATGGCGTATCTGAAATAGCATTTAACTTGTGGGCAAAAGCGTATTATATGTCTTTTAGCCATAGAAACCACCTTGGTATAATGACTAGTACAACCAATGTATTAAATTTTGTGCCTAGTAATTATAATTTTACAGATGGCAGTATAGCAACCTTTGGAAGTAATGCACAAACCAATTTTGGAGTGCCAAATGGTGTTTATGCCTTATGGGCAGGAAACGTAAATGGAGATGCTTTTGTACAATATTCTGGAACCAATCCAGACGCTCCAAGTATATTATCTGAAGTGCTTAATGATTCCGGGAACTTTTTAAATTTTCCAACTCATGTAATAAATGGGTATAATAATCACGATATTAATATGGATGGAAAAACACAATATACAGGAACATCACCAGATACACCATTTTTGTTACAAAATGTATTAGCACACCCAGGAAATTTCCTAAACTTTGGCACCTATCAAATTCAAGAACAATTACCAGAAAACTAAATCTTATGAAAAAAATTAAAATTTTATCCTTTACACTTATTTGTTTATTAACAGCACAACTGCATGCGCAATATGGTTATTCATATACATTAGTAGATAACGGAGGGTATAGTTATACAATTGAAGCTGTACCAGATGCAAGTGCATCAAATTTCCCAACATCAATTCAAAGTTATGGTTTTACCATTATTGTACCAGATGGAGTTACAGCAACTTTAACAAATTCTTTAGGAGGTAATGCAACACCTACTTTTTTTGATGGTGTAAATGTAGCACAACCTACTTTAGATGGATATTTAATAACTAAAACCTTAGATGCTCCCTATGCTTTAGCAGCTCCCGCAGATGGTGTAAATACACCAATGGTAACCTTGCAAGTTAATGGTGCACCACCAGCTGGAACTTTATATATATTAGCAAACAATTCGCCATTAGCAACAGCAGTGACTCCTTTAAAAAGTTTTATGCAAGGCGATATTATTGATGATGGAATGGCAATATATACTAATCTAATTGATGCAAATGCAAGCGGATTGTCTGGTACTACCTCGCATGATTTTTCTACACTTTCTATAGAAGAAGAAGAAAATGTATTGGCCTTTACCATGTATCCAAATCCTGCTAACGAAATTATAAATTTTAAATTACCAGCTGGTATTGAAATTAATAATGTAGAAGCTATAGATATGTTAGGAAAACAAGTAACACTACATAAAAGAGAACCAAATACTTACAGTGTAAGTGGTTTGCCTTCTGGTGTTTATTTTATAGCAATTACTGCAAACAATAGAAAGTTTACTAAGCGATTAATTAAAAATTAAAAATTAATTATTAATTGAAAAAACCATTTTAAACTATAAAACGTTTAAAATGGTTTTTGTTTTTGCTACATAGTATATAGCATTGGTTGGTTATTTTTTTGATATAGATCCAGACACACCATCGCTTTTATTTACAATTGTTGGGTTGCCATAATAGGTAACATCGCCACCGCTAGATGCTTTTGCATACAACTCTTTTTTTGTATTTACTGTAATTCCTGCTCCGCTTGTTGCTTTAACATGCGATGTTATGGTTTTTAAATTTTCTGCGTCAATATCACTGCCGCTTGTAGCTTGCGCATTTATAGCGTTTGCACTACCTCTTAATATTAAATCGCTTCCACTAGTAGATTTGCAAGTTAGGTCTTGAACGTTTATACTTAAATTCATATCACTTCCACTTGTGGTATTTAAGTTTAATTTATTTGTAGTAATGGTGTTTGTTGAAAAAACATCACTTCCACTTGTAGACTTTATACTAGATACATCTTTAAAGGTTAAAGCTATTTTTTTAGCATCTGCCGAACCAATATTTTTATCGGCATATATTAATAATGTACCGTTTTCAATTTCGGTTTTTATTAGCTCGTGCAAGTTACTGTTTGCTTCAACTTTTAAAGTATTAGTGTCGCCTTGAGTTAAATAAAGGTTTAAGCCGTGACTAACTTTAATTGCTGTAAAATCTCCTTCTAAATTTCTGTTGGTTGTGGTTACTTCTCCGGTTCCATTAATTCCGTTATTAAAATTAACATCGAAATTACAGGATACAAATAACAAGCTGATTAAACTTGTTATTATAATTTTGATTAATGTGGTCATAATTGTTACGTTTTTTGATTGGTTAATATTGTAAATGTACTTGGTGTTTTAGATATTATTTAATTTTTAATACCGACTTGTTGTTTTATTAGACTGAATTGTTAGTCGTCGGTAGAAATTTTTATTCCATTCTCATCTATATTTACTTTAATTTCTTCACTATTTCCGTTTACGCCGTTTTCATCAATTATTAAATGCGACTCTTCGGTTTTTATTTCTAAGCCTTTTTCGTTAATTTTTAAACTAGCATCATCTTCGTTAACATTAATGTTTATATGGTATGCTTCGTTTTCTTCGTTGTTTTCTTCGCAGTCTAAACATTTGGTAAAACCGTTTTTAATTTTTAAGTAATGCCCTTCGGTACCATTATCTAGAATATCGTTGTAATAGCTTGCATTACTATGAAAATAATACGTGTTTTCGTCTGCTATTAAAACGCTTCCTTCTGGCAAGTATAATATTAATTCTACTTCTTGGTCTCTAAATTTATTAGCTGCATTTGTAGTTAAAAAGGCATCCAGATCTAGTTGTTTATTTGCTAGCACGTAATTGTAATTTATTGCATTTGCACGTTTTTTTGCTTCTACAAAACTTTTTCCTTCTGCATTTTTTTCTATTTGTAACGATGCTAAGGAATCTTTTGTAGAACGTACTATTAATCGAATATTTGAAGAATAAATTTCTTTTTCGTCATTTTCGTTATAAAATAAATTATAAGTCCCTCTGTTTCTATAATTGCTATTTCTTTTTAAATACGATTCGTTAAAAGCCATTTTTACAGTTAAGGTGTCGTTGGCAGTTATGTTTAAAATTTCTTTTTTATTTACACTAGCATCAAAAGCATGCTCTCTTGCTTGCGAAATACCTACATATATTAAACCAACAATTGCCATTAGCCATAAACCTAGTAAACTAAATTTTGCAATATTACCTATAGATTTTAGATTGTTTATTAGTATTTTAAGTCCTAAATAAAAGATAAAGAAAAATGGTACTCCTATTGCAAACAGTGCTAATAACGACACTAACCATACAGGTGTGTTCGCGGCATTTGCTGCGTCAATAATGTCGAATCCTGGTACTTGAAGCACATCGGAAAGCCCTACAGAAAACATACCAATTATTAAACCTATTAGAGCAGAAGCGCCTATTATTATTAATATTACGCCAATAAATTTTGCTGCTATTTTTAAGAAAAAAAGTATGTCTCCTATAGTTTCAAAAAAAGATTTTGAAGTAGACTTTAACGAATTACTTTTTTTTTTAAAGTCTACGTTTTTTGCTGCATCAGAAACCGTATCGGAAACATTTTTTGCTACATCACTAACCGTATCGGTTACTGTAGAAATGCCATCTTTTATTTTTCTTTCAATATTGCTAATGTTAACTGGCTCTCCAGTCATCATTAACTTATCGCTAGTTGTT
>JBMZDY010000107.1:0-6770 GCA_049614585.1 Oceanihabitans sp. | reverse complement strand
TAGAAATTAGTAAATTAATTTTTTACAAATAATTGCATTATTAGTCAAAGTTACATTTACAAATAAAACCTGTTGTTTTCTTTTAATAGATTGTATATTAAATTCTTTTTCTCCAATATTTACAGCATTATATAATCTTCTTCCTAGTGCATCAAAAACAGTAACACTATTAATTGTATGCTTTGAAGATTTAACTTTTAATTGTTCGCTTTCGTTTTCAAAAATTTTAATTTCAAAAGCAACTTGGTCTTGATCTACTCCTAGAGTTGCATCGTTTAAACTACTAATCCAAGCTCCTCTTCCGTAAGTACCTGCTACAATTTTTCCGGTAGCATAGTGAATTTCTAAATCTCTAACACTTGTATTTGGTATACCTGTAGAAAAAGATTCGAAAGCAGATAAAGTATTATTAAAATAATACACACCTATATCTCCTCCTACATAGATGGCATCGGAAGTAGTATTATTAGTATGTACAATTGTATTCATTGGTATATTAGGTAATCCTGCCGAAATATTCGTCCAAGTAGTTCCTCCGTTTAACGATTGATATACTTTAGTTCCAGACACATATCCAGAATAGGTTACCCAAACTTTATTAGCATCTGTATTAGAAACTGTAATACTAGATAAAGCAGCTGTAGTTGGTAAAGTTCCTGTTACATTAGTAAATGTAGTTCCATAATCTGTAGATTTAGAAATAGCATCTGTTTGTACAGTATAAATTATTGCATTATTACTAGGTGCAACAACAAAATCTTTTATACTTCCTGTACCTTTTGAAGCTGCTAATCCAGACCAATTATCTCCTTTATTTGTAGATACATATAATGTAGGTGTACCACCAGAATAAATAGAATTATGATCTACTGGATCCATTTTAAAAGGACTATAAAAATCTATTCCTGTAGGAAGTCCAGTAATAATAGGAGTTACTGTTGTACCTCCATCTGTAGTTCTAGAATAAGCGCCATTGGTATATTGTAGATAAATAGTATTAATATCGGTATAATCGATAAAACATTCACCTCCGTCGCCACCATTGATTGCATACCAGGTAGAGCCTGTTTTTAAAATGGTACCATTATCTTGTTCTCCTGCAACAATACTGTTTGGATTTGTTGGTGACAAACCTAATTTTACCATCTGCCCTATTCCTAAATTTCCACTAATATCTGTCCATTGGTTTCCGTTATCGGTAGATTTAAAGATTCCACCATCATTACAAGAAAACATGGTTGTACTGCTTCCTGGTAAATAATATAATTCATGTACATCTGCATGCACTTCACCAGAATCCCAAACAGAAGTATTTACCCAATTTACACCTCCATCTGAAGATTGCCAATGGTTAACACCACCAACAGTTACAATGTTTGCGTTTGTAGGCGAAACCACAATAGACAAGTCGTAAAATGCTTGTCCTCCAGTATCAGATCCATCTACTTCATAACCTAATAAGTTTGGTGTAGTAGATTGTGTAGAAAAAGTGGTTCCACTATCTGTAGATCTGTACATACCTTTATAATTACTACTCCCCGAATTTCCATACAAAGCATACACATAAGCTGCATTTCCTGGAGTTACACCTAGTGCAATACGTACTACTCCTGTAGTTGGTAAACCTGAAGTAATTTCTGTCCAAGTAGAACCAAAATCTGTAGACTTATAGAATTTAGTTCCAGCTGCATACACTGTAGTTGAGCTACCCGGTTTTAATTCCATATCTTTTAGATTTGGATATATTCCTCCAAAGTCTCCTAAAGTATAGGTATTCCAACCATCTTCTGTTTTAAAAATTCCAACATTGGTAGCAGCAATCATTTTTAGTGGGTCTGCTGGATCCATTACCATTTTAGAAATCTGCCATGCATCTGCTGGTTGTGCTACAAAAGATGTTGGGCTCCATGAAGCACCACCATCAGTAGACTTTAAAATACCAATAGTATTTCTATGTCCTTCTAAATCTCCTGTAGCTAAATACATTAAATTGGTATTGGTAGGATGGATTATTAAATCGGAACAACCAATAGCTGCTAAAAAATCGGTATTGGTAGTCCAAGTGGCTCCACTATCGGTAGATTTCCATAATCCGCCATCTGGTGTTCCTACATACATTGTGCTAGTATTTCCGGGTTGGAAACGCACAAAGTTTGTTCTTCCTGCTCCTGTTGTTGAGTAAGGAGAAGGACCACCTGGCGAACCTATTGGCCCAATTACAGTCCAGTTAGCTGGAGAGTTTTTATTACTATTTTTATTGGTTGCATTATTTTTTAACCAAGCCATATAGTTACCATAAGTATTGGATGGCAACGACAAGTCTCCAGAAGGATACACTCTAGGAGCCATAAAGTCTTCCCATCTTTTAAACGGTTTATATCCTTGGCCTCTTTCGGGAGTTTTATCTTTCCAGTAGGCATTAAAATCTGCTTGAATTTCGTAAAAGTTTGCGTCTTTATTGCTATATAGAGATTGCCAATTTACTTTTTTTGTTTCTTGACTAAATACAATTACAGAGCTAATTGTAAATAATAAAAGGATACATTTTTTCATTTTTTAAATTAATTTGGGTTATTAATATTAAAACTTTGTTTGTTTCTTTAAGTAATTACTTTATTACTTTATAATTATTTTTTGAGCAGAAACATTAGAGCCACTTGTCATTCTAACAATATAGATTCCTGCAGCGACATCCTTTACATTAACAGTATTTACTCCAGTAGTTAATTCTCCTTTTTTAACTAAGCCTCCTAAAACGTTATAAATAACATAATTAAAGTTAGCACTGCCTTCTGGTAATTTAATGTTTAGAATTTCTGCTGTTGGATTTGGATAAATTTTTGGTGCTTGCGAAGCATCTAGTTCTATTTCATCAATTCCTAGAGTATTATTATCAATATTTATTTCCCATAAACCTCTACCATAAGTACCTGCTACTAATTTATCGGTAGTATAATTAATATCTATATCGTTAATAATAACGTTTGGTAAATCTTGACCTAATGGTGCCCAATCGTCTGTTCCAATTTTAGCATATACGCCTAATTCTGTTCCTAAGAATAAAATTTCTTCCGTTTGATTCTGTTTTAATACAACCTTTTTAGCTAATACATTTGGCAATCCTGATGATATATTAGTCCAGTTTGTTCCACCATCTGTAGACTTAAACACTTTAGACCCATCAACATATCCATTAACCGTTGCATATACTATGCTTGGTGTTGTTTGATTAAAAGAAACAGAATTCATGGTTGCAGATGCTTCTGGCTCGGTTATAGAAGACCAATTAACACCATCATTTAAAGATTTTTTTGCACCATTTGCACCAATTACAAATATATTAGTGCCAAGTGTTTCTATAAAAGATATTTGTCCTGCACCAGAGTTCAGGTTTGTCCAAGTATCTCCTTTATTAGTAGATTTATGTACATCGCTAAACCCACCATATAATGTTGTAGATGTTGTAGAGTTTAATTTAAGTGTCCAAACAAAAGGTGCTCCTGTTGGGGTAGTAAGATCTGTTCCTTGATAATTATTTGCGAATCCTGTTTCGGTTCTAATTAAAGATCCATTTTGTCCTCCCAAATATCTAATATTAGCGTTTGTATAATCTATTGCTGCACAAGTACCATCTCCCGCAATTGCAGATACCCATTTTAAGGAGCCATCTTTCATTTCTAAACTATAACCATCATTATCTTGATTAGCGATTAGTTTATGATCTTCACTTTGTGGTGAAATAGCAACATCATAGATTTGTGTAATCATTACACCATCCGAGATATAATCTACTGTTGGCTTTTCATCCCCTTTTGATGCATAGGTTACGTAAATTAAACCACCATCATTAACTGCCCAAAAAGAATAACCCGATTCTAAATAACCCATTTCGTGTATATCTGCGTGGCCATAAGAGCCAGCAGATGCATTATTTTGCCAGTTGTTATTTAAAGTAGTATACCAAACACCGCCATTATTTTCTGAATTTATAGCATCAACTCCTCCACTTATTATTAAACCATCTTTTACTACTAAAGCCTGATTGTAAGTTCCTTGTGGGTTATATCCTGTTGTTGCATTTCCTAGAGTGGCTAATGCTGGCGTCATTGCAGACGGATTGTAGGTTGAAACTTGACCAGCTTTACTTTGTACATAAAAAATCCCAGTTGCAGCATCTGAAGTTACAGCATGTCTTTCATAACTAGAGCCAGCTGCCTTAATTGCTGTCCATGTAACTCCACTATTTGACGAAAATAAAATCCCTCCCCAACTATCTTGACACATAATGTTATTCCCATGTCTATTAAACTTTCCTATTGCTGCATCATTATAAGAGTGTGTATAAACGTTAGTCCATGTTACACCTCCATCTGTAGTTCTTTTAATGTATTTGTTAGTACCAACAATTACAGTATTGTTATCTATTACTATTAAATTGGATGTGGATTCTTTATCTGATAAATTAAATGTAAGTCCTGTAGACTGGTACGTTTCTCCAAAATCGGTAGATTTTAATACGCCTATAGATTTAATATGTTCGCCATCATAATCCCCAGTTGAAACATATATAGTACCTTGACTATTAACATTAGTTGAAGCACTTCGCATATCGGTAACTCCAATTCCAGCAATAAAATCTAGTTTTGGTGCCCAGGTTGTACCATTATCTGTAGATTTCCAAATACCTCCATTTGGTGCACTTACAAATAATACATTTTGTGAAGCATCTGTTGGGTGGGTATACCTTATAAAATTGGTCAACCTTCCCATTTGTGGGAAATTAGGATAACCATTTGCATCTGGCACAGTCTGTGGACCTACATTAGTCCAGTTTTGTACACTTAGATTGTTTCTTGAAGTACTACTAGAAAAGTTTACTTTACCATCTGCATTAAGTATTCCTGCATTATACCATCCTTGTAGTTTATTTGGAAAATTTCCTTGAGCATCCACTCTATCTTTCCAAAAATAAGCCCAACGTTCAAATTGTTTTATTTTTTTTAAATCGGATTTTAATGTGCTTTCTTTTAAAGGTTCTAATTCTTGTCTTACAGCGTCAACAATTTCAAAATAATTGCTTCCTCTTTTTTTCGAAGCGTTTTTATAGTTTATGGATTGTGAAAACACTATTGTGGTAGACAACAATAACAAGAAGGAGTAGATTTTTTTCATAGTAGTAATTTTTAAGATATATAGTAAAAACAAATATCAAAAAATCCTTTTTGTATTTACTGTTTAACTACTACGCAAGTACTACGCATTCTAGTAATATTAAGCCTTTAGCTGTTTTTTCTTTACGAATTGTAAAATTGATTTAAATAATCTAGCAAAGTTATTCCTTTTTCCTGAAGACCTAATTTTTTACTTATTCTATAGCGTTTACTCTCTACAGCTCTTTCAGTAGAATTTAAAAAAACTGCTATTTGCTTGTTTTTAAATCCAGTAAAAATATAGTAACAAATTATTATTTCGGAATCATTTAATTGGGTATGCTTGGAATTTATCTGGTTAAAAAAATCGACATTAAGTTCACTTATTAGCTCTAAGTGCAAGTCGCTTTTATTTAATAATGTTGTAGAATGGTGGTGAATATTTTTATACAATGCTACAATTTTAGTTTTCTGTTCTTTTATATCGTTTGTTGCAGAAATGGTCTTTATCTCTTTTTTTACATCTGCAATATAGTCCTCTAAGCCTTTTACTTTTGCTTTAAGTTTTTCGTGATTGGTTTGCAAAAAGCTTAGCTCTTTTTCTCGTTTTATAAACTTATTAAATTTCTGTTTAATTAATTTATAACGTAAAATTACAAATACTACCAATGCAAAAAATGCACTTAGAAGAACAATTAAATAAGTTCTATTTCGGTTTCTTTTTTTAGTTTCTAATTCTAATTGCTTTTCGGTTAACTGCAGCTCTTTATTAATTTCTAGGGTTGCATTTGTTGCTTTTTTTAATTTTTCTTGGTGTAGCCATTGCAACGAATCTAGATATATTTTTTGCTTATTAAAATTGGAAATACTTTGATAATAATTCGATTTTAATGTGAAGTAATTTTTTACATCTGTACTATTCATAGAAGACCGCATAGACTTTGCTTTTTCTAAATAAAAAACGGTAGAATCCTGCAATTCATTTTCTAAATGTTTTTTTGCAAAACTATTGTAAAGCGTAACAATATGCGATGCATGTAAAGATTTAGAAATTGTTTTATTTCCTTTAAGGTCTTCTAATAATTGCAAGTATTTATGTGCTTGATCTAGTTGGTACATATTAACATTGTTAGATGCCAACATAAATAAAGCGTACATATAATAATATTGATCTTCTTCTATTTCTTTAAAAGTATTTAAATTTTGAAGAATTAATTGGTTGCTTTTATTATAGTTTTTTTTAAACAACTCTACATAAGCAGGCATTTGTAAAACTTCTGCTAAGCCATACTCGTTTTTACTTAAATTATAATATTTTTTTGCTTCTTCAAGATATCTGTAAGCTGTTTTATCTTCTTTATTTAAAATGAATGAATTGTAAAACAACTCTAAACTAGCCATTCCAGCGATATCGTAATTCTTTTCAATTTTTGCATATTTCAATGCCAATAAAAAATTCTGAAACTTTTGTGCTTCTTGATTTAATCTATCGTTAACAAGGCCTTTTGTTTTATAGTATTCTGCAACACGACCTTTTACATTTGCTGCCACCGGAACAGGAATTAAGTCTAAAAAAAGTAATGCTTTTTTAGGGTTGCTATCTATATAAGTTATTGCAGA
>JBMZDY010000106.1:0-6782 GCA_049614585.1 Oceanihabitans sp. | reverse complement strand
TAGAACAGCTTTTTCTAACCAAGCCTTTGCTTTTTAGCGAAATGCTTTTAGAAGGTAGAGAAAATCAGTTTTTAGATGCTAACAAAACCAGTAAATCCTCTGTTTTTTTAGATAGAGGAATACCAGATGTTTTGGCTTATATGGATTTTATTGGCGATAGTTATCCGCAAAAATTTATTGATTCTTGCGTAAATAACAAATACGATCAAGTTTTTATTTTAGCACCTTGGCAAGAAATATTTAGTAGCGATAGCGAACGTTATGAAAACTTTGAGCAAGCTGTTGAGATACACCAACATTTATTAAAAACTTATAAAAACTATAATTATAGATTAATAGATGTACCTTTTGGGTCTATTACCTCTAGAACCGATTTTATTTTAAACATTGTAAATGCAATGTAATGCAGCACCCAATAAACATATTAGAACGTTATTGGAATTACACTAGCTTTCGCCCTTTTCAAGAAGACATTATTCAAGCTGTACTTACAGGCGAAGATGTAATGGCATTAATGCCAACTGGTGGCGGAAAATCGTTGTGTTTTCAAATACCAGCTCTTGCTAAAGATGGTATTTGTATTGTAATATCGCCTTTGGTTGCCTTAATGAATAACCAAGTACAAAATTTAACCAACAAAGGTATTAAAGCAATTGCACTAACAAGTGGTATAAGTTATGCGCAATTAGATACGCTTTTAGATAATTGTATTTACGGTAATTACAAGTTTCTATATCTTTCTCCAGAGCGTTTACAACAAGAAATCGTTCAAGATAGAATTCGACAAATGCATGTTAATCTTATTGCAGTAGACGAAGCACATTGTATCTCGCAATGGGGTAACGACTTTAGGCCATCGTATAAAAACATTCAAATTTTAAGGCAATTACAACCAAGTATAAACTGCATTGCACTTACTGCTTCTGCTACTCCAAAAGTAACTAAAGACATTATTAGCGAATTAGACTTTATACAGCCAAAAGTATTTAAACAATCTTTTGCTAGACCTAATCTAGCTTATATGGTTTTTCATGAAGATGATAAATTATATAAAATGGAACGCATCTTAAAAAAACAAAATGCATCTGCTATAATTTATGTTCGAAACCGCAAAGCAACTATAGAAATTGCTACACTTTTAAAACAACAACAAATTAGTGCAACTTATTACCATGGTGGTTTAAATAACGATCAAAAGGATGCTAACCTAAACCAATGGCTAGATAACAAATGCCAAGTAATGGTAGCCACAAATGCTTTTGGTATGGGAATTGACAAACCAGATGTAAAAGCTGTAATACATTTAAATCTTCCAGAAAGTATAGAAAGTTATTTTCAAGAAGCTGGTCGTGCAGGCAGAAATGGCAATAAAGCTTTTGCTGTAATACTTAAAAATAAAAGCGATGCAAGTATAGTAAAAAAACAGTTTATTGATAGTTTACCAAATGTTGAATTTGTAAAATTAGTATATAGAAAACTCTGTAATTTTTTTCAAATTTCATATGGCGAAGGTGTAAATACAACCCATCAATTTAACTTTAACCATTTTTGTAAAACCTATTCTTTTTATACGGTATTAGCCTATAATGCCTTACAATTTTTAGACAAAACAAGTATTATAAGTCTTAACAAACAATTTAGCAGACATACACAAGTACAGTTTATAGTAAGCAACACAAGCTTGTTTGCTTATTTAGAAAAACACCCAAAACGAAGTATTGTTGTAAAATCTATACTTAGAACTTATGGTGGAATTTTCGATCAAGAAATAAAAATAAATACTTCGTTAATTTCTGAAAAAGCTTCGGTAAAAGAAAATATTGTTTTTCAAACCTTAGAGCAACTAGAAAAAGATGAGATTATAAGCTTAAAAGCATCAAAAACAGATGCTAATATTACTTTTTTACAACCTAGAGAAGACGACAAAACCATAAATGTAGTTGCAACAATATTAAAACAACAAAACAATCTAAAAAAAGAACAAGTACAAGCTGTTTTAAACTATATAGAAGAAAGCGGTATTTGCAAAAGCAAATTATTACTATCTTATTTTGGAGAAAAAAATATTGAAGATTGTGGTATTTGTTCGGTTTGTATTCTTCAAAATAAAAAAGGGATTTCTAACCAACAAAGCATAAAAAATAAAATAATAAACGTCCTAAAAAACGAAGATTTAACATCAAGAGCTATTTTTAAAAAACTACAGGTTCCAGAAAAAGAAATAAATTCCACTTTACAATTAATGCTAGAACACAACATTATTACAATTACAAAAACCAATACTTATAAATTAGTACAACTATAAAATGAGAGATTTAAAAATAATATTTATGGGAACTCCAGATTTTGCAGTTGCCACTTTAGAAACACTAGTTGCTAGCAATTACAATATTGTAGGCGTAATAACAGCTCCCGACAAACCAGCAGGTCGCGGAAGAAAAATACACAAATCTGCTGTAAAACTTTACGCCGAAGAACAAGGTTTACCAATATTACAACCAACAAATTTAAAAGCAGAAAGCTTTATAAAAGAACTAAGTGACCTAGAAGCTAATCTGCAAATAGTAGTGGCATTTAGAATGTTACCTAAAGTAGTATGGCAAATGCCAGAATATGGCACCTTTAATCTACATGCTTCGCTTTTGCCAAACTATCGTGGTGCAGCACCAATAAATTGGGCAATAATAAATGGAGAAACTAAAACCGGTGTTTCTACTTTTTTTATAGACGAAAAAATAGATACTGGTGAAATGATATTACAAAAAGAAGTAGCTATTGAAAAAAACGAAACTGCAGGAAGTCTTCATGATAAATTAATGTGCTTAGGAAGCAATTTAGTTTTAAAAACAGTTTCTTTAATTGCAAATGCAAAAACTAAAACTACACCACAACCAGATAATGTAGAAATTAAAACAGCCTACAAACTAAACAAAGACAATTGTAAAATAAACTGGCAAGACAGCATAAGTAACATACATAATAAAATAAGAGGGTTAAGTCCTTATCCTTCTGCATGGTCTATATTAGAAAATGGCGAAGATAAATTAGATATTAAAATTTATGCGGCCGAAAAAGAATTAGTACCGCATAAAAATACTATTGGGACAATTATAACAACAAAGAAAGAAATAAAAGTAGCTGTAAAAGAAGGCTTTATAAATATTGTAGAATTAAAGCTTCCCGGAAAACGAAAAATGGAAGCAAAATCACTTCTAAATGGATATCAATTTAAAGAAGGCGCAAAAATGCTGTAAAAGCCTATCGTTACAGCATTCGTTAAAAAAACACAGAAAACAAGCCCTCTTTATTAACAAATACAATAAGTTATTAACAAATTAATGAATTTCCCTTGCTATTACTTGCATGGTTTGAATTTCCGTATAATTTTGTAGAGGATATAACAATAATGTTTAACCAACAATTAATAATTAAATTTAATATTATGAACAAAACAGATTTAATCGATGCAATGGCAGAACATGCTGGAATTACTAAAGCAGCTTCAAAAAAAGCACTAGAGTGTGCGTTAATTGAAATTGAAGGCGCTTTACAAAAAGGTAATAGAGTATCTTTAGTAGGATTTGGATCTTGGTCAGTATCTAGAAGAGCTGCAAGAGACGGAAGAAACCCACAAACTGGAGCTACAATAAAAATTAAAGCTAAAAATGTTGTGAAGTTTAAAGCAGGTTCAGATTTATCTAACGCTGTAAACTAATTCATTTAGTATTTATACAAAGCAAAAAGCTACCTTTTAGGTAGCTTTTTTTTGTTACAATATTTTTTAATTATGGCACTTTATAGCCTAAAAATGGCTTTATATCTAATTAATATTGCTTATTTAATAAAAAAATATTAGCTTTAGTTTTACTAAACCAAGCAAAAATGATAAGTATTAAACCAACAAAAGGTAATTTATTGATTGCAGAGCCTTCAATAATTGGTGACATATCTTTTAATCGTTCTATTGTATTATTAGCAGATCACACTAGCGAAGGTTCTATTGGTTTTATATTAAACAAACCTCTAGAATACACCATTAAAGATCTTATTCCAGAAATTGAAGCAAACTTCAAGGTTTATAATGGTGGCCCTGTAGAGCAGGATAATTTATATTTTATTCATAAAATTCCAGACTTAATTCCTAATAGTATTGAAATTTCTTTAGGCATATTTTGGGGAGGAGATTTTAATAAAGTAGCAGAACTTATTGCTAATAATAAAATTTCTGAAAAAAGCATACGCTTCTTTTTAGGGTATTCTGGATGGGAAACCAACCAATTAGAAGAAGAATTAAAATCTAACTCTTGGGTTGTTACCGAAAACATCTACAAAAACGCTATTATAGAAAAAGACTACGAAGCTTTTTGGAAAGAAAAAATGATTGAATTTGGTGGCGAATATAGCATTTGGTCGAATGCTCCCGAAAACCCTAGTCTTAATTAGACAAACGTATTTTTATATTTAATTTTTTTATTAATGCTGTAGCTACAGTGTTGGTATAACTCTTTTTCCTATAATTTGTAATAGGCTGCACACCAACCATTACATTACTAATAAACAACTCGTCTGCCTTTTGCAATTCGAAAGCAGAAATTGAGGATTCTTCTAATGTATAATCTGGTAGTAATTCTATAATTTCCATTAATTGCTTTCGCATTATTCCTTTTAAACAACCATCGTTTAAAGGTGGCGTTTTTATAGTTTTTCCTTTAACTAAAAATAAGTTTCCATTTAACGCTTCTATTACTTGCTTGTTGGTATTTAACACCAAACAATTATTTAAATTATTTTCTTTTGCATAAATACTACCAATTACTTGTAATGCTTTATTATTGGTTTTAAGAGTAGACAACAAACTTGGTGACACATAATAGTCTTTAAATAAATCTACAACATAAATAGCATTAGTCTCTTTATACAAGTCTTCATTAAGTGCAGCAGCTTGTATTAAATATTCTACATCGTTATTCTCTGGAAAGTAAAAACCTCCAGAAACACGATTTACCATAAGCTTAACTCTAGCAGCTTTTTTCTCTAAGTTATTTGCAATTAAGGTTTGTTGTATTTGTGCTTCTAAAAACTCTAGCGTAAACTCCATTGGTATTTCCATACGCATAATACGCATAGATGCCATTAACCTAAAATAATGGTCTTCCCAAAATAATATTTTACCATGCGATACTTTAATCGTTTCAAAAAGCGCATCGCCATAATTAAAACCTCTATTGTTAAAAGCTAAAACTTTGGTTTCGTTACTAATATTTCCGTTATAATTTATCATAATATATTACTTAAAAAAGTCCCGAAAATAAAATCGGGACTAGTTAAACTGTATATTTAGTGTTTGTTTTAAGCTGAGCCTAATACTTGTTTCAAATCAGACATTTGGTTATCCCAAAGCATTTTTGCTTCTTCTACTTCGTCTTCGTCTGCAAAATCGGTAATCATTATAGACACATCTTTTGTAATCTCGTCTACTTGAATTCTAATTTCGAAAAAAGTAGCATCGTCTTCACTTTCTAACCATTTAAATTTAATGCGTTCCCCACTTTTTTTACTTAGCATTTTTGCTTGTTCTTCGGTACCATCCCAAATAAACTTATATAATTCACCTCGTGAATTAACGTTTTCTGCAAACCATTCGGAAAGCCCAGAAGGTGTTGATATGTATTGATATAATAATTGTGGCGATGCGTGTATAGGAAATTCTAATTCGAATTTAACTTTGTCTTCCATAGGTAAATAAATATTTTGCTCAATATATACATTTAATTATTAAGTTTTAAAAAATATTTTATAATATTTTGTTTTAGTATTGTTTGTGCAAAACAATTTTGTTTTTATATTTGCAGCCTCATTATGGCGAGGTAGCTCAGTTGGTTAGAGCGTTGGATTCATAACCCAGAGGTCACGAGTTCAAATCTCGTTCTCGCTACAGCAGTAAAAGTCTTGTACGGTAGTACAGGACTTTTTTTATGGCTTGAGTTTGTCCTTGTATAAAAGCGAGAAGCCATAAAAAAGGAACGCAAAATGCATCAGCGTTTTCACTTTTACTATTGTACAGCTTCCCTTGTGAAGATTCTATAAATCTCGTTCTCGCTACAAATTTAAACTCCTAATCTGTATAGATACAGTAGTATTTTTATAGTAAATTTTTTATCTTTTATTTATACCTCCTCAAACTTTCTTCCAAAATCCCTTTAATCTCATCACGTAAATATTTAGGAGATAACACTTCTGCTTCAGAGCCAATTTTTAAAATTTGTGTTTTAAATTCATAATTAGGATACAGATAAAAATCAACTTGGTGTTTGTTATTTTTATTTTTAGAAAGTATTACTTGCGATTGATGTAAAGGCAAGCTACGCATATATTTTACATGTAAGGCATCTACCAGCAAACTTACTTTTTCTGGTTTTCCTTCTCCATAGGTTAAACCAACTGTATGTTTAAACTTATTAAGTTTTTCTTTATAATCTTCTCTTTTCTTATTAGAAAGCGCACCAATTTCTATGTTAGAAATTCTGTCAATACCAAAAGTTCTAATTGCATTACTATTATTAACAACACCAACAACATACCATCTATTTATATATTCTTTTAAAATTAATGGTGTGATTTTATATTCTTTTTTAGAGTTTCGTTCATAATTTTCATGAATAAAATGAATTTCTTTTTCTTGCTTAATTGCTAACAAAATATCTTTTAAGTTTTCTATTCCTTTAAAATTTTTAGAATCGTCAAAACTTACATACTCTAATATATTATTACTCTCTTGTAGA
>JBMZDY010000105.1:0-6870 GCA_049614585.1 Oceanihabitans sp. | reverse complement strand
ACACATTTTTCGTAAGTACGCTCATCTCCCATTACACCAACACTATTTACTGGCAATAATATTGCTCCTGCTTGCCATACGCTATCGTATAGATTCCATTTTTTTAGGTTATCTATAAATACGGCATCTACTTCTTGCAAAATACGAACTTTTTCGGCAGTGATATCGCCTAATATACGTATTGCCAACCCTGGCCCAGGAAATGGATGGCGACCTAATAGTGCTTTATCCATTTGCATAGAAGCTCCTATTCGTCTTACCTCATCTTTAAATAATGCTTTTAATGGCTCGACAATTTTTAGTTTCATAAAATCTGGCAAACCACCTACATTATGGTGACTTTTTATGGTTGCACTTGGTCCTCCTGTTGCCGACACACTCTCGATTACATCTGGATATATAGTGCCTTGTGCTAGCCATTTTACATCTTTTATTTTGTTTGCTTCATCATCAAAAACCTCAATGAACACACGACCGATTGCTTTTCGTTTTTTTTCTGGGTCGCTCTCTCCTGCTAGTGCATCCAAAAAGCGTGCCGAAGCATCTACTCCTTTTACATTTAAGCCCATTCCATTGTATTGTTCTAATACACTTTGAAATTCGTTTTTACGTAACAATCCATTATTTACAAATATGCAATATAAATTGGCTCCTATTGCTTTATGTAACAACATTGCTGCTACGCTAGAATCTACTCCGCCAGAAAGACCTAGTACTACTTTATCGTTTCCTAATTTTTCTTTTAAGCCTTGTACACTTTCTTCTACAAAAGAATCGGGTGTCCAATCTGGATTTAAATTTGCAATATTTATTAAGAAATTTTCTAGTAATTGTTTTCCGTCTGTAGAGTGATATACTTCTGGATGAAATTGTATAGCATAGGTTTTTTCGCCTTTTATTTTGTAAGCTGCATTTGCTACATCGTGTGTACTTGCTAACAGTTCGCCATTTGTTGGAAGTGTTTTTATAGTATCGCTATGGCTCATCCATACTTGACTCCCTTTAGATATTTGGCTAAAAAAAGCTTCGTCTTCTTTTACAAAACTTAAATTGGCTCTTCCATATTCTCTGGTATTTGAAGGTGCAACTTCTCCGCCAGAAAAATGTGCTAAATATTGTGCTCCGTAACATACTGCTAGTAATGGTTTTACACCTCTAATTTTTGACAAATCTGGATGTAATACATTTTCGCCTCTTACCGAGTTTGGACTACCAGAAAGAATAACCGCTTGGTATTCTTCTATGTTTAATGGAATTTTGTTGAATGGATGTATTTCGGATAAAATGTTAAGCTCTCTAACTCTTCGCGCAATTAACTGTGTGTATTGCGAACCGAAATCTAATATAAGTACCTTGTTGTGTTGCATGCGCAAAAATAGTAATTGATTTTTTAATCTTGAACCTTAGACCAAAATTTTTAATAGAATTTTTAACATTATTGGCCTACAATGTTAATACTGTAAAATCACCTTGTAGCGGTTTTAATGTTTCTATTAGTTTTGGTACTAATTGCTCTCCAAATTCTAAATAAAACTGCGAAAAGTTTGTATTTCTTTCTTGCAAACTCCCTTTTGGAAATAAAGCTTCTTGTATTTCTGTAATTCGTGCTATTTTATCTTTTAACTTACGTTTTTGTGCTGTAAGCAAACGCTTTTCAAGATGTTGCAAACCATTTATTTGCTTTTTTTCTTGTGCTGCAACTGCGCCAACAAAAGATTTATCTGTTTTTTCTGCTATAGCATACAAGTCTTTAAATTGCTTTTTTAAATGGCTTAGCTGCTTCGAAAAGTCGATTTCTATACTAGAAATTTGTTTTACTTTTTTATTAATCAAAACATCTTGTTTTAAAAAAGTATCTTCTAAAGAAACTTGTAGTTTTTTTAATTTCTCTTCTTGTTTTTTGGTTTTTATTAAAACAGAATTTCGTAATAAAAGCATTGGAAAAACCACATTTACTTTATTAAAATAATCTTTTAATTGTAACCAATATGCCAACTCGCCTCCGCCACCAATATAACAAAGGTTTGGCAATATTACTTCTTGATATAATGGTCGCAATATTACATTTGGGCTAAATTTTTGTGATGCATCTTTAACCTGCTTTAAAAGCTCTTTTTTGCTCCAGCTAATATTGGTATTTAATACTTTATAGGTTCCTGCTTCGTATACAATGCGTTCTCGAATGTTAGATTCTATATAGAATAAATTTATTTCTCTTGGGTTTACCTGCACTTTGTAGTTTGGCGAAATGCTATCTAATTTACTTGAGGTATTGGTTACAGTTTTAAATGATGTTTTATTTTCTAACTCTTCTTTTATATAAGGAACAAATAATTGCTTTAATTCTTTATTGTTAGCATCTACTATTACTAAACCATAAGCTGCAAATAAAGCATTTGCTAAATATTGAGTTGCTGCGGCTAGATTTGCGTGTTTTAAATAAGCTGTTTGAAACAAATTTCTTAATGCATTTGCATTTTCTTCTAGTCCAAGTTCGCTAGAGAATATTTCAAATACGTTGTCTAATCCTTCGGTAGAAAGCTCTCCAACTGCTCCTGAAGCATTTTTATTCCATTGTATTTTTTTTCCTTTAAAGTTGAAATATTTAATTTCATCAAAATCATGATCTTCTGTAGCCATCCAATAGACAGGCACAAAATTACAATTGGGATATTTCTCTTTTAATTGTGTTGTTAAATTTATTGTAGAAACTATTTTATATAAAAAATATAAAGGTCCTGTAAAGAGGTTTAATTGGTGACCCGTTGTAATAGTAAAGGTGTTTTCTTGTTTTAAATCTTCAATATTCTGAAGTGTTTTAGCAGAAGCTTCGGTATTATTATATTGCCTTTTTAATGTTTCAGAAAGAATATGTCTAGAATTACTACCAAAAGACAATTGCTTTTCTTCTATTTGCTTTTTAAAGTTCTCTAGCTTTGGAAAATTATTATAAAATGGTTGTAAATTCTTTTCTTCATTTAAATAATCGCAAATTAAATTAGAAAAATAACCGGTTTCCTTATAAGCTATAGCTTTTGATTGCATAAATTTCATTTAATATTCTTCTGTAAATATACAGCCTTTTTAAAATTTTATTGTTTTTAAACTATACATATCTAACAATATGGTAAAAAAAAATATATTATCTTTAAAAAAAAAAGCTATGAAACAAATTACAAGAATTTTTGCAATTTTATTTATTACTACGCTATTTGTTAATTGCAGTAGTAGTAACGATGATGGTCCTGGTGACATTACTAGAGACCGAACTTTTGCCGACCTTGAGCAAGATTTTAGCGAAATTGAATTTACCACTGGCGTAAACGATGTTGCTATTTTAAATTTTGATAACGAATTATGGCGTTTTCGTGTTATTATGCCAGATGTAGATTTTACAAATAACAAGCGACCATTAATTATAACTTTACATGGTTATGCTGGTACAGCAACCGATGCGCACCAAAATACAGCTTGTTATGCAGAGCCAGGTTTTGAAAGCCTAGACCCAATTATTATTAGTCCTTTTGGATCTGACTTACAATGGTTTGAAATTTTTAACCAAGAACTGGTACTTAACTTGGTTGTATTAGCCAAAAACCATCTTCCTGTAGACGAAGACAAAGTGGTTGTTAATGGTTATAGCGATGGTGGTAGTGGTGCTTGGTACTTTAGTGAGTATTACCCACAATTATTTTCAGCAGGTGTGCCAATGGCAAGTGCCTATGGCAACTACAACCCTAATGGTAGTGCGCATTATATTTCCATTCCTATGTATGCAATTCATGGAGAAAACGACGAGTTATTTCCATTAGAAAATGCCCAAAACTGGATAGACGCAACTACACTTTCTGGAACCGATGTTACCTTTGTGGTTGCACCTGGGCTTACGCATCCAGAGCCATGCTCTTATGTCCCTTATTTAGAAGATGCTTCTGCTTGGTTAGTAAATGAAGTTTGGTAAATTTAAAATACTAGTATAAAATAAAAACCCAAAGCATAAATGCTTTGGGTTTTCTTATTTAATAACTTTACTATAACACTAACCATCAACTATTACGCGAAGTTATTAAATACAACTAGTATACTTTTAAATAAATCCTCCTCCAGAAGATTTCTCGTTATTATCTCTTTGTTTTCTGCTTAATGCTCGGTATTTTCCACCACCAAAACGATAGTTTAATCCAACTCGCCATGCATTACTTTCCCAGTTAAATTCGCCATGTGCTGGGTAAGGACGTTCTTGATCGAATTCAAATTTCATGGTATTTAATATATCGCTATAGCTAAAGCTAAAAGTAGCTTTGTTGTCTAAGAAAGTGTATCGCAATCCTGTATTAACCATTAGCATTGGTTTTCTAATAAACTGCAGTCCTTCGTCTTCTCCTCGATACATACCAAATAACGAAAAGCTTAAGCTTTTGGTTGCTTTAAAATTGTTATTCATTCTAAAGTTAAAGTTGGTATTATTAATGTCTACGTTTTCCAGTTCTACAACGCCACGAACATTTTTTATATAATACTCTGCACTTGCATTAAAATTCCACCATTTTGTTGGTCTATAGTTACTAGAAAGCTCTAGTCCATAAGCGTTATTATTATCGAAATTATCGTAGGTTAATAATAGTTTATTAGGGTCTTCTGGATCTAGATAAACCGCACGATTAATTTCATCGTTAATTGCTCTATAAAAACCTCCAGCTGTAAGACTTCCTTTTTCTAATTGTCTAGTATAATTAAACTCTAACGAATTGGTAAATTGTTGTTTTAATTCTGGATTTCCAACCGAAGTTATTCGTGGTGTACTCCATTCGCGAATTGGGTTTATTTGCCCTAAACCAGGACGATCTACACGACGACTATAGCTTAGTTGGTAGCTATTTTTATCGGAAGCTTTATAAGTAAGATATGCAGAAGGATAAACACTAAATTGCGAATCGGTAAATTTAGCTTCTTCTTGTGTTACTTGTTCGAAATCTGCTTCTACTTCGTATTGTTCTAATCGTGCACCAACTTGAAAAGACCATTTGTCTATTGTTTTTCCATACGTGGCATACATAGAATAGATACTTCTGTTATATTGGTAATTAGAATTAAAAAAACCAGTATTGGTAGTTTGGTATTTATTTTCGGATTGATTTTCTCTATACTCTGCTCCTATTTCTAGTTTCGATTCTTCTGTTAAAGGGTTAGTATAATCAACATTTATCAAGGTGTTTTTTCTATCGTTTTTTACCAAATCTGTATAATCTGAAGCATTGGTAAATCTAAAATTAGCTACCTCATCGCCTTGAAATTTACTAAAATCTCCTTCTACAATTAGGTTGTGTCCTTCTTTTAAAAAATCATGCTTGTACGAAGCGTTATAGCTTCCAGATTTATTATCGTTTGTATTGTTTAAGTTTTGCTTAAAGTTTGGTGCATCGTTGTTTAAAAATAATATTTCTGTGCTACCATTAGATTTTCCGTCATGAAAATTTTGGTTGGTATAAAAAGAAAAAGTGTTTCTATCGTTCATGTAATAGTCTACACCTACTTTATATAAATTCGATTTTCCGTTATCGTGAAATTTAAACAATTGCCTTGTATTGTCGTCAAACCTATCTATTTGTCCATGGTTATCGCCTTTGGCAACGCTATTTCCATAGTTTCCGTAAAAATTAAATTTTCCGTTTCGGTAATTCATATCTAATGCGCCACTAAAGTTTGCATTTATCTCTTTACGCAAAGCAAGGTCTACACTACCATTAAAGCCTAATTTGGTGTTTTTATGAAGTACAATATTTATTATTCCACTCATTCCTTCTGGATTATATTTGGCAGAAGGGTTGGTAATAAGCTCGACACTTTTTACAGATGCCGAAGGTATTTGTTTTAGCAGTTGTGCTGCAGGAACATTGGTAGGTTTTCCATCTACAAGTACACGTACGTTTTCGTTACCACGAAGACTAATATTACCACTCTGACTATCTACACTTACAGCAGGAAGGTTATTCATTATCTCGCTAGCTGTGGTTCCAGATGTTGTTAAATCTTTACCAACAGTAATTACTTTCCTGTCTATTTTTTGTTGAATTGTAGAGACTTCTGCCACAACGGTTACTTCTCCTAAACTGCTTACTTCTTCTTCTAGAAGTATAGCACCTAAATCTATTTTAAAGTTTTTAGAAGTAATATTAATTTCTTTAGTAATGGTTTTGTAACCAATAAACTGAATATTTACTATTACTTTTCCTAATGGAATTTCACTTATCTTAAAAGTACCAGCATCGTCTGTAATACTTCCTGTAATAACTTTGTTTGCGCTATCTTTAATTACTATTGTAACATAAGGTAAGGGTTCGTTTAAATTGTTGTCTATTACTCTTCCTGTAATAGTTCCTTGTTTTAATAAGGGTTGTACTGCGGTTTGCCCTTGCATAGTTATACTGAACAAGAGTAAGAGGATTGGAATTAATTTTTTCATTTTTTTGATTGATTTCTACTTGTTAATATTAGTATAGACGACTACTTTTACATACTGTTACACCTTTTAACAAAACTTAACATACTTTAACAATGTCGAAAAAAACTTTAGTATTTGGAGCTTCTTTAAAAGAAGAACGATACTCGAATATGGCTATTCGAAAACTTGTAAAACACAATCACGAAACACTCGCTTATGGCATGAAAAATGGTGAAGTTGTTGGTGTACCAATAACCAATGAGCTAAAGAGTTACAGCAATTTAGATACAGTAACATTGTATTTAAACCCAAAAAGACAGCAAGAATATTATAAGCATATTATTGGCTTAAAACCAAAACGCGTTATTTTTAATCCTGGAACCGAAAATCCAGAATTTTATACTTTATTAAAAAATAATGCAATTGCT
>JBMZDY010000104.1:0-6903 GCA_049614585.1 Oceanihabitans sp. | reverse complement strand
TTCAAGGATTTGATGGAAGACCAGATTTATTTGAAGGAAAAAGTCACCCAAGAAAAGCAGTAGGTCATAAAAACATCTTTTTCGATACTTTAGTTCACGATACTGGCGGATTAGAATTACTGATTAAAAACCAAGGCTCTAAACAAGTATTAATGGGACTTGACGATCCGTATCCTTTAGGTGAAATGGAAAGTGAAAAGCAGTCTTCTTATCCTGGTAAAATTTTAGATTTAGCTATGGAACGTAAAATTATTACTGAAACTCAAAGAGATGCTATTTGGGATGATAATGTTATACAATGGCTTTGTGGTGATAATGCTGCAGCAAAAGATAAATTAGTAAAACGAATTTTAGGATAAATGTTGTCAATCTGAACGAAGTGAAGCATCTTAATTATGAGATTTCTAAGTCATGCTTCCTTCTAAATGACAAACAAATAGACTTTACAACACTACAACAAACAGTTTAACTATAAATGCACTTTCTACCCGAAAAATTAGACGATTACGTAGTTGCGCACTCGCAAGAGGAACCAGAATTATTACAACAATTAACTAGAGAAACCTATCAAAAAATATTGCAGCCAATTATGCTTTCTGGACCTTATCAAGGTCGCGTATTGAGTATGATTTCTAAATTAGTACGACCAAAAACAGTTTTAGAACTTGGTACATTTACTGGCTATGCAACGTTATGTTTAGCAGAAGGGTTACAAGAAAATGGCGAAATACATACTATTGATATAAATGAAGAACTGGTAGATTTTCAGCGAAAATACTTTGACAAATCTGGTTTTGGCAAACAAATACAGCAGCATTTAGGAAGTGCAATTACAATTATTCCGGAAATAGATAAAACCTTCGATTTGGTATTTATTGATGCAGATAAACCAAATTATGTGAACTACTTTCATTTAATTATAGACAAGCTTAATCCTGGTGGTATTATACTTTCAGACAATGTTTTATGGCATGGTAAAGTAATAGAGCCATTACAAGAAAAAGATATTGCTACAAAAACGGTTTTAGAATTTAATACGCTTTTAAAAGAAGATTCTAGAATTGAAACCGTTTTACTTCCTATTAGAGATGGTTTAACTATAAGTAGAAAAAAATAAAGAAAAAGAAGGCACTAAAATTTTCGCCTTACCGATCCTGTAAAATCTTCTAGATCGTCTTTTACTTTTTTAAGTTCTTCGTCTACATCTTTAGTTATAGAAGTATCGATGCCATGGTTTTCGGCACTTTTTGTAATTTCTTGTTTAATATCGTTGGTTGCATCTTTTAAGGTACGCATACCCTTCCCTAAGCCTTTTGCTATTTCGGGTATTTTATCGGCACCAAATACCATGATAACAATAAATAGTATTAATACTATTTCTTGACTACTTATAAATAATATGCTTGTTTTAAATATCACGATGCAAATATACTAAGTTGTTTAATACGAATAAAAAAAGCCAACTATTAAGTTGGCTTTTTTTTTATAAAATAAAATTACAATTAGTTTTTAACTTTATTTTTATACTTATCGAATTTGCTTTGTTTCATTTCTTTAGGCCAAGCATTATTAGAAGTATCTACATCTGCAGTTTCTAATTTAGGGTCTACTTTAATAGAAACAATTTCTTTTTCGGAAGCTATTGCTTTACTTACTTCAGAATCGTTTAATCTCCATATTTGCGCAGGATAGGTTACTGTTTTAGAAGTCCCATCTGCATAAGTATATTCTGCAATAATTGGCATTACTAATCCTCCTGGTTTCTCGAAAGTTACCTTGTAAAAGAATTTTGGCTCTTTAATTTTGGCTCTTTCCGCTGGAGTAAAATTATCCATCATATACTCGTTAAGAGTTGTAGAGTTTTCTAAAGCCGATTTACCACGTAGTTTTTCATCGAAATCTTCGCTTCCTTCTTCAACAAAATAAACTAAAGGAGGTAAGTCACTAAGTTTCATTCCACGTTGCTCTACAATTTTTTTAATTTCAGCGTTAGGCTCATTAGACACATAGTATTTTTTCACTTCTTTCACTCCTATATCTACATAATCTGTAGTATAGAACCAACCTCTCCAGTACCAATCTAAATCGAATGCAGAAGCATCTTCCATGGTTCTAAAGAAATCTTCTGGAGTTGGGTGTTTAAACATCCAACGTTGTGCATATTCTCTAAAAGCATAATCGAATAATTCTGGTCCCATTACAGTTTCTCTTAATATATTAAGTGCTGTTCCTGGTTTACCATATGCATTGTTACCAAATTGGTATGTGTTTAATCCTTTAGTCATTATTGGAGCAATAAAATCTTGATCACCACCCATATAATTAACTATATTTTTAGCAGGGCCACGACGTGATGGATATTTGTCATGTCCTTCGGAAAGTGATTTAGGGTACCATTTACCAAAATCTTGTTCTGCTACATATTGTACAAATGTATTTAAACCTTCGTCCATCCAAGTCCATTGACGCTCGTCACTATTTACAATCATAGGGAAAAAGTTGTGTCCTACTTCATGAATAATTACACTCATCATTCCGTACTTTGTACGGTCGCTATATTTACCTTCTTTATCTGGACGACCATAATTCCAGCAAATCATTGGGTACTCCATACCTTGATTTTTTGCATGCACTGAAATTGCTTTGTGGTACGGATAATCGAAAGTCATTCTTGAATAAGATCTTAAAGTACTAGCAACTGCTTTTGTAGACCAATCTTCCCAAAGTGGGTTTCCTTCTTTTGGGTATAAAGAAACTGCCATAACATTTTTGTTACCAATTTTAACAGCCATCATATCCCAAATAAACTTTCTTGAAGTTGCAAAACCGTAATCTCTAACATTCTTAGCTAAGAACTTCCATGTTTTTGTTTTTGTAGCTTTCGATTTTTCTGCAGCTTCTGCTTCGGCTTGTGTAACAATTACAACTGGCTCGTCGAAAGATTTTTTTGCTTTATTAAAACGCTTCATCATCTCTTTAGAGAAGATTTCTTTACGGTTTGTTAATTCTCCTGTAGCATCTAATACGTGATCTGCAGGTACTGTAATATTTACTTCAAAATCTCCGAATGGTAAAGCAAACTCATCTCTTCCCCAGAATTGCGAGTTTTGCCATCCTTCTATATCGCTATATACAGCCATACGCGGATAAAATTGTGCAATTACATAAGCACGGTTTCCATCTTCTGGAAAATACTCGTAACCAGAACGGCCACGACCATTTACGTGATCGTTAATATTGTACCACCATTTAATAGAGAATGAAAATTTTTGTCCTGTTGCTAAAGGTGTTGGCAATTCTACACGCATCATGGTACGATTAATCATGTGTTGTAACGCACGACCATTTGTATCTTTAACTTCTTGAATATTAAAGCCACCATCGAAAACTTCGTTTAAATATTTATTTGCAAAAGAACCTGGCGTTTCTGCAGGTTGTGTTGCATCGTTTTGAATTAATGGTGTTTTAGAATCTTTTGCTCGCATGTTTTGATCTAACTGTACCCAAAGGTAATTAAGGGTATCTGGCGAGTTATTTGTATATGTAATGGTTTCAAAACCCGAAAGTTTTGCATTGGCATCGTCTAGTACCAAATCCATTTTATAATCTGCTTGTTGTTGGTAATAGTCTGGACCAGGAGCTCCAGATGCTGAACGATAGGTGTTTGGCGAAGAAAACTCATCGTACAATTGTTTAAATTTGTTGGTGTTTGTGTGTCCTGGTCCTCTTTCTGTCTCTTCTTGGTTTTGTGCAAATGCACCTACCGAAAGAAATAATACCGAAAGGAATACATACTTTAGTTTTGTCATTGTTGGTGTTTGTTTAAAAATGATGCGTAAATTAGTAAATCTAAAAGAATTTTACCTTTTTTTAATTAAAGTTTAACATCCCTTTACTATTTCCTTTTTTTAGAATAAAGCTTTTGTTTTTACCATTTATATTGGTTCTAACAATATTTTCTTGTTCTTCAAAAATATCTTGTAGTAGCGTATTTGTTATTTGAAAGCTATTTATTGCTTTAACTCCTTCAATTTCTAGGTAACAAAAAACAATATCGTCTTCGTATTCTTTACCTATAAAATTGAAATTTGATGGTTCTTTATTAATATCTATTTTTATTTTTTCTTTTAGATATCGTTGCATATACATATCTATAGTGCTTAACTCATCTTCTGCATTTAAGGTAATGTTTGGATCGTAACGTTCGCGCAATAATCTCTCGAAATCATCAATAAAAATTCTAGATATTATTTGTACCGATTCTTTTTCTTTTACATACTCTATTTTAGTTACACTTACATAATACTTATGTGCGCCAGTAAAGGCAAAAAGTGGAATAATAATTATAAGAAAGGCGTATTTAAATGTTTTCATAAAAAATAGATTTGCTTTTAAACTTTACAAAAAGCGAACCAAAATTAACTAATTTTCTATTAGCTTGGCATTGTTTTTATAACGTTTTAACTTTTCTTTTAAAAAAACCAATATTTCTAAATCGCTTTTATTAGTACAAATAGTTGTAAAATTGGCATCGTCGCTTACAAAATAGAAATAGTCCATTTTTTTGTTTTCTGGCAATGGGTTATTTGCAAACAACTCTTTGGAAAGCCTTTGTTTAACTGCTTGCATTAATGCTTCTTTTTGGTCTAGTTTTACTATTCTTTTAAGTTTTTTAGTACGACCAGTAATAGCATTTAGCAATGGTATTAAACCAACCGAGCCTCCTGCTCCACCTAAAGAGCCACCAGCTTTGGGTTTAAAATCGGAAGCCTCTTTAAGTTTTCGTTGATTTTGAGTTAATAATGGTCCTTGATAACTAGGTATTCCTAAGCTTTTGGCTGTAATGGGCTTGCCAATAACCCCTTGCATATCTTTGGTTAAATCCCCTGTTAAAAAACTTCCTATTACTACCTCATCTAATTGGTTTACATGTGTTTTTAATGTAATGGTTACGGTTTTTAAAAGTACATCTACCTGCTTAACCACATGTGTTTTTAATTTATTTTGAATAGATGAAATAACAAGAGTATCTCCCTTTTGAGCAGGAATTATAAACGCACCATCTTTAGTAGTAATTGTAAATTTTTGTTGCGTAGAATTTATAATATGAATGTTTTCAACATCGTCTTCACTTTCAATTTTACCATTAAGTTCTATCGTTTGTGCAACCACGCTTTGAAAAAAAACAAAGCATAATAAAAACAAGAATTTATTTTTTACTAGATGCATTATATACTGTTTAAACAACAAAGACGTTAAATTGTATTAATTAAGTGTAAAGAACGTTTTTCAATTCTTAAAGAAAACGAAAAACCTTTGTAAAATTTTGTTAAAAACATTTTCGGTATTTTTACAAAAGATTAAATATAAAGAATTATTCTATTCACTAAAAGTAAACATGAAAAACATAATAATAGCAAGTACATCTACCATGTATGGTAGTGAATATTTAGAATATATTCTTGAAGAATTAGCTGCGTTTTTTAAAAATGCAAAGCAAATATTATTTATCCCATACGCAAGACCAAGCGGCATTTCGCACGATGCTTATACCAATAAAGTAAGTACTGCTTTTGCTAAAATAAACAAAACCGTAATTGGCATTCACAGCTTTAAAAACCCAATAGCAGCTATTAAAAATGCAGAGGCTATTTTTGTTGGTGGCGGCAATACTTTTGTTTTGGTAAATCAGCTTTACAAACACAAGCTCTTTACTGTTTTACAAGAAGTAGTAAAAAATGGAACCCCTTATTTAGGCACTAGTGCTGGCAGTAATATTTGTGGTTTAACCATGCACACCACAAACGATATGCCTATAGCATACCCTCCAAGTTTTAAAACTTTAGGTTTTGTACCCTTTAATATCAATCCGCATTACATAGATCCAAATGTAAATTCTACACATAAAGGGGAAACTCGCGAAACTAGAATTAAAGAATTTCATACTTATCATTCTCAGCCTGTTGTTGGGTTACGCGAAGGAAGTTGGTTAGTAGTAAATAACAAATCAATTGTTTTAAAAGGAAAATTACCTGCAAGAATTTTTGAGCACAACCAGGTTCCTTTCGAAATTGCACCATACAGTAAACTCGATACATTAAACTAATTTTTAAATCTTGAAAAGAAGAAGCTTCATAAAAAAAACAACTTTAACAGGAATTGCATTGGCTACCATTCCTAATATAATATATGGACAGCATATTATTTCTACGGAAGAATTAATAGGCAAAGGAAACCCAAAACTTTTTGGTAAAAACCACCTATTACGCGAAGAAGTACACTATGCTTTTCAAGCTATGAAAACCCAAGCTTTAAAAGCAGGAATACATATTCAAATTGTTTCTAGCTACAGAAATTTTGAACACCAAAAACGCATTTGGGAACGTAAATACAACCGTTTTAGAAATCAAGGTTTTTCCGAAGAAAATACAATTCAAAAAATAATAGAATATTCTACCGTTCCAGGAACCTCTAGACACCATTGGGGAACCGATATAGATATAATAGATGCAAATGCTATACAACCAAAATATGTTTTACAAGAAAAACATTTTCAAGAAAATGGTTGTTTTGTAAACCTAAAAAACTGGATGAATCTACATGCAAACTCATTTGGTTTTTACTTGGTTTACACAAATAATACAAACAGAAAAGGCTTTAAACACGAACCTTGGCATTATAGCTACAAACCCTTATCGCAGCCCTTTTTACAACAATTTAAAAGCATAAACTTAAATACAATGTTGCAAGCAGAAAAGATATCTGGTAGTTCTATTTTTTTAGATTCCTTTTTAAACAACTACCGAAACGAAAATATTTTAGATATTAATCCCAAACTTTTGTAACTTGAAATCTTTTACTAGCAACACCATATATCATGAAAAGAGGTAATTTAAAAGTAAG
>JBMZDY010000103.1:0-6972 GCA_049614585.1 Oceanihabitans sp. | reverse complement strand
TCTCTAAACACATCAATTTCATAACCTGTTAGTTTTCCTGCTAAACGTATGTTGTGACCTCCTCTACCAATAGCTTTACTTACTTCTTCTGGTTTTAAAATAGCTTCTGCTCTTTTGTTTTCTTCGTCTATTTTTATAGAGGTTACTCGCGCAGGGCTTAATGCTCTTGTTATAAATAGTTGTAAGTTATTGGTATAGTTTATTACGTCTATATTTTCGTTTCCTAGTTCACGAACAATACCGTGAATTCTAGAACCTTTCATACCTACACATGCTCCTACAGGATCTATTCTATCGTCGTAAGAATCTACAGCTACCTTCGCTTTTTCACCAGGAATACGAACTACTTTTTTAATAGTAATTAAACCATCGAATACTTCTGGTATTTCTTGTTCGAATAATTTTTCTAAAAACGCTGGAGCGGTTCTAGACATAATTATTGCTGGTTTATTTCCTTTTAGTTCTACGGTTTCTATAACTCCTTTTACATTGTCTCCTTTTCTAAAAAAGTCGGAAGGGATTTGCTTATCTTTTGGTAAAATAATTTCGTTTCCTTCGTCGTCTAATAAAATTACCGCTCTATGGCGAATGTGGTGTACTTCTGCAGTATATATTTCGCCAACTAAATCTTTAAATTGTTTATAGATATTAGTATTGTCGTGTTCGTGAATTTTAGCGATTAGGTTTTGGCGTAATGCTAAAATAGAACGACGTCCTAGATCTATTAATTTTACTTCTTCCGACACGTCTTCGCCAACTTCAAAATCGGGCTCTATTTTACGTGCTTCGGTTAAAGATATTTCTTGATTTGGTTCTTCTACTTCCCCGTCTGCAACTACTATTCTATTTCTCCAAATTTCTAAATCTCCTTTATCTGGATTAATAATAATATCAAAATTATCATCATCTCCAAATTTCTTTTTTAAAGCGTTTCTAAAAACGTCCTCTAAAATTGCCATTAAGGTTACACGATCTATTAATTTATCATCTTTAAATTCTGAAAAAGAATCAATTAACGCTAGATTTTCCATATCTCCTTTAAATTAAAATTTAATCATAACTTTTGCTTCTACAATATTTTTATGGGCAATTATTGCCTCTTTTTGAACCGTAATTTTTCCTTTTCCTACGGGTTTTGCTTCTCTAGTTTTCCACTGTAAAGTAATGTTGTCGTCGGTAACTTCTGTTAGTTTTCCTTCAACGGTTTCGTTTCCAGTATTTACTTGTAAGTTTCTACCTATGTTTTTCTTGTACTGTCTTTTATGCGTTAAAGGAGTACTTGCTCCAGCAGACGCAACTTCAAGAGCAAAATCGTGCTCATCGCGATCAATATTATGTTCTATCGCTCTACTAATAAACATACAATCTTGTACGGTTACACCAGTATCGCCATCGATAACAATTTTAATTGCGTTATCTGTGCTAATAGAAAAGTCTATTAAAAACAAATTTGGTTTTTCTTCTAGACCTTTTTCTAATAAATCTTTTACAGTATTTTTAAACATTTTTTGGTATAAAAAGAGGGGACTTTTCGTCCCCTCATCTTTTTCTTTTTTCTTACAACGTTGCAAATATACGATTTTTAAATTGATTTGCAATAGGTTTGATTATTCATTTAAATTCCTTACATTTAAGTAATCAATTTTAAACACCAAAAACACTTAAAAACCAATGAAAAAAATACTAGTTCCTACCGATTTTTCACAACAAGCAACCTATGCGTTAGAAGTAGCAGCTCAATTAGCTAAAAAACATAAGGCTGAAATTTATTTATTACATATGCTAGAATTGCCTATTAATCAAATTCAAGAAATAGGAGGAGGTGCTGGTGGAGGTGAATTGCCAGAAGCTATGTTTTTTATGAAACTTGCGCACAATAAATTTGAAGAAGTATTAGCATTAGATTTTTTAAAAGATGTAACCGTACACGAAACGGTTAATTTTCATCAAACTTTTGAAGGCATTAAAGAAACTTGTAAAGACCAAGATATTGATATGGTTATTATGGGTTCGCATGGTGCTAGTGGTTTTAAAGAAATGTTTATTGGTTCGAATACCGAAAAAGTAGTTCGAACATCGGAAACACCAGTGCTTGTAATTAAAAATGAGCATAAAGATTTTGCTGTAAACGATTTTGTTTTTGCATCCGATTTTAAAAACGATAACCGTGAAACCTATAAGCAAGCTGTAGATTTAGCAAATGCTTTTAATGCTAAAATGCATTTGTTATTTGTAAATACAGCCAATAAGTTTACAACAACTGCTGCAGCAAATGAAAGGATTAATAGTTTTGTAAAAAATTATGACTTTAGTAACTACACTATAAATATCTATAACGATGAGTCTGTAGAAAAAGGGATATTAAATTTTTCACATCATGTAAATGCCGATTTAATAGGTGTTAGTACACATGGTAGGCAGGGAATAGCGCATTTTTTTAATGGCAGTATAAGTGAAGATTTAGTAAACCACGCCAAAAGGCCAGTGGTAACTTTTAAAATATAAAAAGTATTAAAATAAAAAAGCCTCCTTAAAAAAAGGAGGTTTTTTGTTGGCCCACTAGGGCTTACTTCGACTGCGCTCAGTATAGACTTCTCGTCCTAACTAATATTATAAAAAAGAAAAATCCTAACTCATAATTGAATTAGGATTAAAATTCTGTTGGCCCACTAGGGCTCGAACCTAGACTCTTTGGTACCAAAAACCAACGTGTTGCCAGTTACACCATGGGCCAATGTGTAATTGAGGGTGCAAATTTAAAATAAAGTTTTGTTTGCGCAAACATTTTTGCAGAAAAATAATATTTTAAGGTAAGGTTTTCTTAAAAGTATTCTTCCTTACATATTTATTATTAAATTCGCCAACGAAATATTATAAACTATATGGCAACATTTAATTTTAATAAAACGAACACACTTTTTGGTTGGTTTTCTTTTTTAATAGCTTTAATCACCTACAGTTTAACCGTAGAACCTACAGTTAGTTTTTGGGATGCTGGAGAGTATATTTTAACCGCATCTAAACTGCAAGTAGGGCATCCACCTGGAGCACCTTTATTTCAAATGCTTGGCGCTTTCTTTTCTATGTTCGCGTTAGAGCCTTCGCAAATAGGTCTGGTTATGAATATGATGAGCGCAGTAGCTAGTGCATTTACTATTCTATTTATGTTTTGGACCATAAGTTTATTGCTAAAAAAGATAGTGCTAACTAATGGGCAAGAATTAAATACAAACCAAGGTTATGCTATTATTGGTTCTGCTTTAGTAGGAAGCTTAGCTTTTGCTTTTACCGATTCTTTTTGGTTTAATGCTGTAGAGACAGAAGTGTATGCAATGGCAACATTAATAATGGCAATATTATTTTGGTTGGGCTTACGTTGGGAGCAAGATATGAATACGCCTAGAGGCAACCGTTGGTTAATTCTAATAGCATTTGTTATTGGTTTATCTTTTGGAGTGCACTTTATGGGCTTATTAACAATTCCTGCAATTGGATTAATATATTTCTTTAAAAATTACAAAGAGATTACCATAAAGAATTTTATAATTGCTAATATAGCATCGGTAGCTGTTTTATTATTTGTTTTTAAATTGCTAGCGCCAAATATTTTACGCTTTTTTAGTGTATTAGAAATATTTTTTGTCAATAGTATAGGGCTTCCTTTTAATTCGGGTTCTATAATTGCTGGTATTCTAATTGTTGCAGGTGTGTATTTTGGTTTACAGTATACTAGAAAAAAAGGCTATAAACATTTAAATACTGCAATACTATGTTTAAGCTTTATAATTATTGGTTTCTCTTCTTGGACAATGCTTCCAATTCGTGCAAATGCCAACGTAGTAATTAACGAAAACAACCCTTCTAGTGCAAGAGAATTATTAGCTTATTATAATCTAGAACAATATCCAGAAACACACTTGTTTTATGGACCACAGTTTACAGATCAATATTCTGGATTAGATGAAAACGAACCTTATATAGACGATAAGCCTAAATACGAAAAAGATTACGAAAAAGGAGAGTACATAATTGTTAACGATTATAAAAAAGCAAAGCAAAATTACAACCACGAGCATGCCTCTATATTACCTAGAATGTGGAGCCCAGAGAATGCCGAAAACTACTTTATGTTTACTGGTGCTTTAGACTTTAAATTAAAGCCCGAATACCAAATGGAAAACGAATTGCGTAATTCTATTTTTGCATTTAAAAACGATATGTCGCAAGGCCAAGTAGATTATGAAGATTACCATAACTTTTTAAAACAATTTGGAAGTTATTTAGATATAGAAAAACCATCTCTAATGAATAACATTGTATATTTATTAGAATACCAATTAGGTTATATGTATTGGCGTTATTTTATGTGGAACTTTACAGGAAGACAAGACGACATACAAGGCGAATATGATAACCACGGAAACTGGATTTCTGGAATTAACTTTATAGATGAGTGGCATTTAGATCAATCACAAAAAAACCTACCAAGCGATATAAAAAATAATAAAGCTAGAAATACCTATTATTTTTTACCGCTTTTATTAGGTTTAATAGGCTTGTTCTTTTTGTATAATAAAGATAAAAAACTATTCTGGACCATGTTGGTGTTTTTCCTGTTTACAGGCTTAGCTATACAAGTATATACAAATGTTCGTCCATTCGAACCAAGAGAAAGAGACTACTCTGTTGTAGGATCGTTTTATGTTTTTGCATTATGGATTGGATTTGGCGTTTATGCTATATATAGCGCATTAAAAGAAAAAGTAAAATCTAAATTTTTAGCTCCAGCAATAACCCTAGTTTGTTTGGTTTTAGTTCCAGGAATATTAGCAGCAAATAATTGGGACGACCACGATCGTTCTGCTAAATATACTGCAAGAGCAATGGCCAAAAAATATTTAGACTCTTGCGACGAAAATGCTATTTTATTCTCTATTGGCGATAACGATACTTTTGCACTTTGGTATGCACAAGAAATAGAAGGATATCGTACCGATGTACGCGTTATAAATACGAGCCTTTTTCAAACCGATTGGTATATCGACCAAATGAAGCGTAAAGCATACGAAAGCGACCCAATACCTTCGCAATTTACACACGACCAATATAAACACGGTACCAGAGACTATATTATGAAAAGACAAATCTCTAAAGACACCATGTTAATTAAAGATTTCTTAGATTTTGTAAGTAGCGAAAACCCAAAAACAAAATTTAAATATATTATACAGCAACAAGGAGACGATCCAGACGATTACCCAACGCAATTAGTAAATTCTAATTATTTTCCTGTAGAAGATGTGCGTATTCCAGTACATAAAGAAAATGCTCTTAAATACGGAATAGTAAAACCAAAAGATGCAGCCAAAATAGAAGATTTTATAGATATTAAAATTACCGATGGCGCACTATATAAAAACCGTTTGTTAATGCTAGATATAGTAGCAAACAACCAATGGAAAAGACCATTGTATTTTACAGGAGGCGCTTTCGCGGAAGAAGACTATATCTGGATGAAAGATTACTTACAGTTAGAAGGTATGTGTTACAAATTAACACCAATAAAAACACCTGTAGATCGCGCAAATCCTTTTGATATGGGACGTGTAGATAGCGAAAAAATGTACAAAATTGTTAAAAAATGGAATTGGGGAAATAGCAATAGCCCAGACATTTACCACGATACAGAAACAAGAACCAATTCTATAACATATAGAGGTAATTTAGCTCGATTAGTAGAGCAGTTTATAAACGAGAACCAACTAGAAAAAGCAGAAGAAATTGCAGATTTAGCAATGCATAATATGCCTGTAGAGTATTTTGGATATTATACCTTATTAGAACCCTATATAAGTGCTTATTACGAAGTAGGGGCTAAAGAAAAAGCAAGAAAATTATTTAAGGATGTAAGCATTAAGTACCAAGAAAATTTAAGTTACTATAGTAGCTTAAAAACAAACAAGCAAATGCAATTGGGCGACCTAATAATTACCGATATTGAGCGTTATAAAGCCTTAGTAGACGTGGTGTTAGAATACGATGACGAAATGGCGAAAACCGAAACCAAAACCTTTACCAATTACTTGCAATTATTCGATCATTTTAATGCTGGTTTACCAGAAGAAGAGGAAACAAATACACCTGTAAATTTAGACTTAAAGAAAGAGGATACGGTTATAGCACCAGAATAAAAAACAAAAAAGTTATTGGGTTATTTAGTTGTTATAATTTCTATTTTATAACCCAATAACCCAATAACTATTTGTCTGAATAACACTAATGAATTTAATACCAGTAAAAATACCTTTAGTTTTAAAAAAAATGTTTCCAAATTATATTTGGAATATCCCTACAAAACAAAAAGTGATTTACTTAACTTTTGATGATGGTCCAACGCCAGAAATAACCAATTGGGTTTTAGATTTATTAAAGCAATACAATGCCAAAGCAACCTTTTTTTGTATTGGTAATAATGTAGCGAAACATCCAGAAGTATTTCAAGACATTTTAAAAGAAGGGCACATAATAGGAAACCATACTTACAATCATGTAAAAGGATGGCAAACCAAAACAGATGCTTATGTAGAAAATGTGCAGTTAGCGGCAGAAGTTATTGAAAGTCAAATAAAAAAATCTACTTTCAAAAACCGTTTATCAAAAACCTCAAATTCTGAATCTTCAATCTCCAATCTTTTCCGTCCACCATATGGGCAAATAAGCCCAAAACAAGGTAAGTCGCTAATTAAATTAGGGTATAAAATTATTATGTGGGAAGTATTGTCTATAGACTGGGAGCTAACTGTAACCCCAGAAAAATGTTTAAAAAATGTAATAACTAAGGCACAACCTGGTAGTGTTGTGGTATTTCACGATAGCGTAAAAGCAAGTAAAAATTTAAAATATGCATTGCCAAAAGTATTGGCGCATTTTAGTGATTTGGGGTATGTGTTTCATGGAATAAGTTAAAACAAC
>JBMZDY010000102.1:0-7005 GCA_049614585.1 Oceanihabitans sp. | reverse complement strand
TTTGGGGCGTTTTTAGTTTCTGGTTTATTGTTTGCATGGGTTTAATATCTGTTTTTGCATATGCAATTGCGCCAGATAATAGCCAACATGCTAACCAAATGCATTTAGCGATACACTCGAAAAAGCCTGGTTTTCAAGTACAAATTTTAAGCATTCCTTCTAGCTTAAAAAAGAAACAATCTATGCTTAACAAGCTTTTTTTTGGAAATAAAAATAGCAAAACCGAAATACCAATTACCAAATACAACATTAGCAACAACCATTTAACTTATACCGAATATGCTTCCGAAGGCTTAGAAGGAATAAGCAAAACTATAAATATTAAACAGTTTAGTGAGAAAGAAAAAAACTATTTAGTAACCAACAAAACATTTCTTTTCGGAACCGATAAATACGGTAGAGATTTATTAAGCAGAATAATAGTTGGAGCTAGAATTTCGTTTTTTATAGGTTTTGTTGCCGTTTTTATTTCTTTAATTATTGGAATATTTATGGGTAGTTTAGCAGGATATTTTGGTGGAAAAACAGATGCTGTTATTATGTGGCTTATAAATGTAACTTGGTCTATTCCTACTCTACTATTAGTAATTGCAATTACACTTGCACTAGGTAAAGGTTTTTGGCAGGTATTTATTGCGGTAGGTTTAACCATGTGGGTGGAAGTAGCAAGAGTAGTTCGTGGACAAATAATAAGCACCAAACAATTGCAATATGTTACTGCTGCTAGAGCACTAGGTTATTCTAATTTTAGAATAATAACCAAACATATTTTACCAAACATTATGGCTCCTGTTATTGTAATATCGGCAGCAAATTTTGCCGCAGCAATATTAATAGAAAGTGGTTTAAGTTTTCTTGGTATTGGTGCACAACCACCTATGGCTAGTTGGGGCGCAATGATAAAAGACCACTATAATTACATAATTCTAGGCAAACCTTATTTAGCTTTAATTCCAGGATTGTGTATTATGAGTTTGGTTATGGCTTTTATGCTTATAGGTAATGCGCTTCGCGATGCCTTGGATGTAAAAAATTAATCTTTAAATTAATTTTCTAGTTAACTTATCGAAAAGATATTGCTACAAACAATAGCTATGAAATAGCTATTTAATTTTCCATATTTGTATTTAACGAATCTATATATTCTAATACTTCTTCTTTTCCTATATTTTTAGATGAAGAGGTAACAAAATAATTAGGCATTGTTTCCCAAAACTGTAAAAGTATTGCTTTGTAATCGGCAACATGCTTTGTTATTGCATTAGGTTTTAGCTTATCGGCTTTTGTAAATATTATTGAAAACGGAATTCCATTTTCGCCTAACCATTGCATAAATTCTAAATCTATAGGCTGTGGTTTATGCCTAATGTCTACTAACACAAAACCAGTTACTAATTGTTCGCGTAATGAAAAATATTGGGTAATAAATTTTTGAAATGTTTTTTTAGCAGATTTAGAAACTCTAGCATAACCATAACCAGGTAAATCTACTAAATACCAATTTTCGTTAATTAAAAAATGATTTATAAGCTGTGTTTTTCCAGGTCTTCCAGATGTTTTTGCCAAACTCTTTCTACTTGTTAGCATATTTATTAACGAAGATTTACCTACGTTAGACCTGCCAATAAAAGCATATTCTGGAATATTGTTTTTAGGGCATTTCGCAACATTAGAGTTACTCATTACAAATTCTGCCGATTTTATTTTCATATATATTTCTAGCTTATAGACTTCGAAGTAAAACCTATGTTGCAATCTTATTAAAAAAACAGTAATTTATTTAGAATCCTTTTTTATTTAACCAAGCTTCCATTAAAGTATTAAACTCTTCTGGGTGCTCCATCATTGCTGCATGACCACATTTGTCAATCCAAAACAATTCAGAATCCGGTAATAAACTATTAAACTCTTCGGCTACTTCTGGAGGTGTTACATTATCGTTTTTCCCCCAAATAATACAAGTTGGTGTTTGCATTTTTGGCAAATCTTTTGCCATATTATGGCGTATTGCGCTTTTAGCAATTGCCAATGTTTTTATTAGTTTATTTCTATCGTTTACAGTTTCGTAGACCTCATCTACAATTTCTTTTGTTGCAACCGCAGGATCATAAAAAACCTCTTGTGCTTTCTTTTTTATTACTTCGTAGTCACTACGTTTAGTATAACCCCCTCCCATTGCACTTTCGTACAATCCAGAGCTTCCAGTAATAATAAGCGATTTCACTTTTTCGGGGAATAATTTAGTATGATACAAACCAATATGACCACCAAGCGAATTTCCTAATAAAATCACTTCTTCAAAACCTTTAAATGCAATAAATTCATGTAAATAATTTGCAAAGTTCTTTACGTTAGTTTTTAACAGAGACATACTATAAATAGGTAGCTCTGGGATTAAAACTTTATATCCTTTTTCACTAAAATATTTTGTAACTGAATCAAAATTACTCAAACCGCCCATAAGGCCATGAAGTACAATAATTGGCGTTCCTTCACCAACTTCAATATAATTATAATTTCCTTCTTTTTTTAAACTGTGCGTCATGAATTTAGTTAGTCATTCAATTAAAAACAAATATAGGTAATTCATACCTAATTATTATCATTATTAGTTAAAGTACTAAAAACCTTTCTTTCTGCAAGATATTAACAACCTCGGTTTTACCAGTTCTACTTTACAAATTTGGGTTTAGGAAAGCAATAACACAAGGTTCCACATTTCTTTACCGAAATAATACTCGCTTTAATTGAATATTTATTAACAAAGTGGATAAAAGTGGTAAAATGTGGTAGAATTTTCAATATATTTGAATCTTAATCGTTGAATAAGAAAACTTTTGCAGTGAACTCATTAATAGGAACATACGAATGTAAGGCCGATGCCAAAGGAAGATTTATGCTTCCTGCTGCATTAAAAAAGCAGTTGGCGCCAGCATTACAAAATGGCTTTGTTTTAAAACGAGCTGTTTTCCAGCCTTGTTTAGAGCTGTATCCTATGAGTGAGTGGCAAGCTTTAATGCAAAAAGTAAACAAGCTTAATCGCTTTAAAAAAAAGAACAACGATTTTATTAGACGCTTTACTGCAGGTGTTAAAGTTATTGAAGTAGATGCAACAGGCAGATTATTAATCCCAAAAGACTTAGTCGCTTTTGCAAAAATCTCTAAAAATATTGTAGTCTCTTCAGCAATTACAATTGTTGAAATTTGGGACAAAGACACATACGAACAAGCCATAGACGATGCTACTGTAGATTTTGCAGAATTAGCAGAAGAAGTAATGGGGCAAGACGACAATGAAGATGGAATATCATAACCCTGTATTATTAACAGAAACCGTAGATGGACTTAACATAAAACCAGATGGTATTTATGTAGATGTAACTTTTGGCGGCGGTGGCCATAGTAAAGAAATATTAAAAAGGCTTGGCGAAAACGGGAAACTATTTGCTTTCGATCAAGATCCAGACGCTCTTAAAAATACAATTAATGATGATCGTTTCACATTAATACATGAAAATTTCAGGTACTTAAAACGCTTTTTAAGGTTTTACGGTGCAAAACAAGTAGATGGTATTCTAGCAGATTTTGGGGTTTCATCACACCAGTTTGATGTTGCAGAACGTGGTTTCTCTACAAGGTTTGAAGCAGATTTAGATATGCGAATGAATCAGCAAAGTGAAATATCTGCATATCACGTAGTAAATGAATATGACGAAGAGCAGATTAAGCAAGTGCTTTTTCAGTATGGCGAGCTAAGACAGGCACCAGCAATGGCTAGAGAAATTGTTGAGCAAAGAAAAGACGAGCCAATAAAAACTAGCGATCAATTAAAAAAAGTATTAAAACGCTTTTTACAACACAAAAAAGAAAATAAAGTTTTAGCACAAATTTACCAAGCAATACGCATAGAGGTAAATCAAGAAATAGAAGCCTTAAAAGAGTTTTTAACACAAACTCCCGAAGTATTAAATTCAAAGGGACGCTTAAGTTTCATCTCGTACCACTCTTTAGAAGACCGATTGGTAAAACGATTTATTAGAAATGGCATGTTTGAAGGAGAACCAGAAAGAGATGTGTTTGGAAATTTTGAAGTACCATTAAAAAAAATAGGAAAACTAATAATTCCAAGCAAAGAAGAAATTAAAACAAACAATAGAGCAAGAAGCGCAAAACTTCGTATTGCAGAAAAAATATAATTAATGTCACCTCGAGCGCAGTCAAGAGGTTACGGTTTAAAATAAATAAGATTTCCGCTTTCGCGGAAACGAATTATGAAAAAAAACATCTATAGCATATTAAAAGGAAAATTTCTAGTAAGCGACGATGCTTTTAAAAACTGGAAGCTAATACTTTTTATTTCTGGACTAGCAATAGTAATGATTGCAAGTTCGCATAATGCAGATAAAAAAGTGCACCGAATTGCAAAACTAAACAACGAAGTTAAAGAGCTACGTTCTGCAATGATAGATGGAAGAGGCAGGTTAATGAAACTTAAAAAAGAATCGTTTCTAGAAAATAAAATGGCAGAAAAAGGAATTGCAATTTCCAAAATTCCGCCAAAAAAAATTAAAGTTAAATCCCAAAAAGAATAGTTCCCTTGACAGCAAACGAGAAGAACATATTAAACCGATTGTATTTTATAGCAGGATGTATGTTCATCTTTGCTCTAGCTGTTGTATTTAAGTTATTAAGTATTCAGTTTATACAAGGAGACAAATACAGAAAACTTGCTGTAAAACGAACGGTTAAAAATGTAGTTATTCCTGCAAACCGAGGAAATGTTTATTCGGCCAACGGCAATCTACTGGCTACCTCAATTCCAAAATACGATATACGTTTTGATGCTGTAACACCATCTGCTAAAACTTTCGAAAACAACTTAAAACCTTTAAGCGAAGCACTTGCCTCCTATTCTGGAAAACCAATCTCGTATTACCAAAAAGAATTACGAAAAGCTAGAGCAAACAAAAATCGCTATTTCCTATTAGCAAGAAATATTGGGTATTCCGATTATATAAAATTTCGCAATTTCCCCATGCTAAAACTTGGTGCTTTTAAAGGCGGTTTAATAGTTGAGCAAAATACAAAAAGAGAACACCCAATGGGTGGCATAGCAGAAAGAACCATTGGTTACGAACGTATAGACGAAGCAGGCAATGTAACTCGCCCAGGAATAGATGGTGCTTTTGGTGTAAAGTACTTACGTGGTACCGATGGCAAAAGATGGAAACAAAAAATAGGAAAAGGGCAATGGAAACCTATTGTAGATTACAACCAAATAGAACCTAAAGATGGGTACGACGTATACACAACTATAGATGTAAACATTCAAGATATTGCACATCATGCCTTGCTAAAACAATTAGAATTGTACGAAGCAGAACATGGTTGTGTTGTAGTAATGGAAGTTAAAACTGGCGAAATTAGAGCAATTTCTAATTTAGGAAGAACTAACAAAGGCTCTTATTACGAAAAGCTAAACTATGCAGTTGGCGAATCGCACGAACCTGGATCTACTTTTAAAGTAATGGCTTTAATGGCTGCGCTAGAAGATAAAGTTATAGATACTTCAACAGTTATTGACACTGGTAAAGGCAAAAAACGTTTTTACGGCCGAACCATTAGTGATTCGCATAGAGGAGGCTACGGAAAAATTTCGGCAGCAAACGCTCTAGAAGTATCTTCAAATATAGGATTAGCAACTATTATAGACGATAACTATTCTAAAAAACCAGAGAAATTTTTAAAAACACTTAGAAAATGGAAACTAGACCAACCACTAGGTGTGTCTATTATTGGTGAAGGGAAACCTATTATCCCTAAACCAGGAGATGCAATATGGAGTAGAAACGCACTACCTTCTATGGCATATGGCTACAACCTACAATTAACACCTTTACAAACATTAGCTTTTTATAACGCTATTGCAAATAATGGCGAGCTTATAAAACCACGGTTTTTAAAATCGGTAAAAGAGTTTGACAGAGATATTGAAGTTTTTGAAAAAGAAGTTATTGTAGACCGTATTTGTACAAACGAAACGCTAGCAAAAATAAAAGACATCTTAAAAAACATTGTAATAAGAGGTACTGGTAAAAAACTGTATTCCGAAACTTTCTCTATGGCAGGAAAAACAGGAACCGCAAGAACTGCTTATAGCAATAATGAAGAATGGAAAAAAAATCCAAAATACATTTCCTCATTCGCTGGTTATTTTCCTACAGAAAATCCAAAATACTCTTGCATAGTAATCATTCATAAACCAAGTACAAAAGTTGGGTATTATGGAGCAGATGTTACAGGTCCTGTTTTTAAACGTATTGCACAAAAAATATTTACAGATACACCAATTATAGACGAGGTTCAATCTACAACAGTAGAAAACCCAAAGGTAGATCAAGAATTTGAAAACTATTATAAAATTGCGCAAACCTATAAAACCATCATGCCAAATGTAGTAGGCTTACCAGCAATGGATGCCATTTCATTGTTAGAAAACATGGATGTAAACATACAGGTTAAACTTAATGGTTCTGGTATTGTAAAATCGCAATCGGTAAATAAAAACACAAAACTTACAAACAAACAAATTATAATATTAGAAGCATCTTGAAAGCGTTAAAAGACATATTATATAAGGTAAGCATCGAAGCTGTTGTTGGAAGCACAAATTTGCAAATTAGCAATATGCATTTCGACTCTAGAAAAATAGCAGAAAACGATGTGTTTTTTGCTATCAATGGCACCACAATAAATGGTCATGAATTTATAGATCGAGCTATAGAGCTTGGTGCAAAGGCAATTGTTTGCGAAAACCTTCCAAACAACTTTAACACAGACATATGTTACATTCAAGTTGCTAACACAAGTAGCGCTTTAGCAATAATGGCGGCTAATTATTACAACTCCCCTTCTAAAAAACTAAAATTAATTGGAGTTACAGGAACCAATGGAAAAACAACTATTGCTTCTTTACTATACCAGTTATTTAAAAATGCAGGTTAT
>JBMZDY010000101.1:0-7098 GCA_049614585.1 Oceanihabitans sp. | reverse complement strand
ATGATGTAGCCGTTATCGGTTCTGGTCCTGGAGGATATGTAGCAGCAATACGTTGTGCACAATTAGGTATGAAAACCGCAATTATTGAAAAATATGCAACCCTTGGTGGAACTTGTTTAAACGTTGGTTGTATACCTAGTAAAGCACTTTTAGATTCCTCGCATCATTACGAAGATGCTATCAAACATTTTGAAGATCATGGTATTGATATTCCAGGAGAAATAAAAGTGAATTTAAAGCAAATGATTGCAAGAAAACAATCTGTTGTAGATCAAACTACTGGAGGAATTGATTTCTTAATGAAGAAAAATAAAATTGATGTATATCAAGGTTTAGGAAGCTTTAAAGATGCAACGCATATTACAATTACAGGTGAAAAAACTACAGAAATCGAAGCGAAAAACACCATTATTGCTACAGGATCTAAACCATCTACATTGCCATTTATAAAATTAGATAAAGAGCGTGTAATTACTTCAACCGAAGCTTTAAAACTTACCGAAATACCAAAACATTTAATTGTAATTGGTGGAGGTGTAATTGGTCTAGAGCTTGGTCAAGTATACAAAAGACTAGGAGCAGAGGTTACTGTTGTAGAGTACATGGACAGAATTGTACCAACTATGGATGCTGGTGTTTCTAAAGAATTAAACAAAGTTTTAAAGAAACAAAAATTTAAAATAAACGCTTCGCATAAAGTTAAATCTGTAGAACGTAATGGAGATGAAGTAATTGTAAAAGCAGATAATAAAAAAGGCGAAGAAGTAACTTTTACTGGAGATTATTGCTTGGTTTCAGTTGGTCGTCACGCATATACTGAAGGATTAAATACCGAAGCTGCAGGTGTTAAATTAACAGACAGAGGTTTAGTAGATGTGAATGAGCACTTACAAACTAATGTGCCAAACATTTATGCAATTGGCGATGTAATTAAAGGAGCAATGCTTGCACATAAAGCTGAAGAAGAAGGTGTTTTTGTTGCCGAAACTTTAGCAGGACAAAAACCACATATAGATTATAACTTAATTCCTGGTGTTGTTTATACATGGCCAGAAGTTGCTGCTGTTGGTAAAACAGAAGAACAATTAAAAGAAGCAGGAGTAGACTACAAAGTTGGTCAGTTTCCTATGCGTGCTTTAGGAAGAAGTCGTGCTAGTATGGATCTTGATGGATTTGTAAAAATTCTTGCAGATAAATCTACAGACGAAATTTTAGGAGTACACATGGTTGGTGCTCGTGCAGCAGATATGATTGCAGAAGCAGTTGTTGCTATGGAGTACAGAGCATCTGCTGAAGATGTTTCTAGAATGTCTCATGCACATCCAACATTTACAGAAGCTATTAAAGAAGCAGCACTTGCTGCAACAGACGATAGAGCATTACATATTTAAATTCCTGCAAATCCCAATAGCTTTCGGGAAGGAATCTCATTATAAAAAGCGACTAACTTAGTTACAAGTAGTAATTAATGTTGGTCGCTTTTATTTTATCCTAGAACCAGATAAACTAATATCTGCAGTTTCCCAACTTTTTTTAAGAAGACTCTCTATTCTGGAAGCATTCTTAGAATCTTCTAATCCTAAATAGGCTTGATGTAAACCATAAAAAGCCCAACCATTTTTTGGTAAGCGTTTTAAATCGTCTTGATAGGTTTTAATCGCTTCATTATAAAGTTTGGCTTCTATTTGAACAGCTCCTAAATGATGACGAACCGAGAAAAACCAATCTGGTGGTTCGTTATAATTTAAAGCATCTTCAATAAGCATTGCTTCATTTAGTAGTTTCATGCTAGCATCAAAATTTTGTTCTGAAGCTAAAATTTCTGCTCGTAAAACTTTTTCAGCTATAACAATCAAATCATATACATTATTAATTTCCCAAATAGTAACTTCTTTTAATTTTTCATCTTTTGCATAAGTTTCTAATTGTTGTAATTCTGCTTTAGCTTTTACGATATCCTTTTTTCCTAAATACGCAAAGCCTTCTGCATAATGACGAACGGCATTGATATAAGGCAAATCGTAAGTTTCTAATTTTAAATTTAAAATAGCATCCCATTTACCAAATTTAACTGCTACATAATACGGAATGGTATAATAGTGTTGTAACGTTCCCCAACCTGGTTGTTTCATTATATCTGGATGCACATGTTCCGAAACTTTTTGTGCTCCACGCATTGCCCAATAACTATTCCCTTCTAAAGTGGCAGTTGCTGCCATAAAATGGTAGTTATGCGGAAAATAGCCTAAAGGATAAGCACCTTGTGCATGACAAGTGGTAACATAAGTGCTATCGGCTTTTACAGCTGCAATATTAGCTAATGTGCCTTTGTGGTAATCGCCGGTTCGAATATACGTATGCGAAGGCATGTGCAGTAAATGACCAGAACCAGACACCAAGCCTTCATCGAAAGCTTTTGCTGAAGATAAAGAACGCTCTGGTGCGTTAGATGCTTCTACTGCATGTATGTAAAAATGATGGGCTCCTGGATGCTTTGGGTTTTGTTGTATTAGTTTTTCTAGTAATGCTACAATTTCTTTTGTCCAAGGTTTTTCAGAGCCATCTTTTTCATTAAGATCCCAAGGATGCATATTCATAAGTGATTCTGCATATAAAGCCGATATTTCGGTGTCTTTAGGGTATTTTGTATACAATTCTTTTAACGCATTAGAATAGGCTTCATCTAAAGTACTTCGATCTTCAGGTGGAGTTTTTGCATAGCGTAACGCCATTGCTTGTATCATTTCTTGTTCTTTAGGAGTTGCATTATGTGAAAGTGATTTTGCAGTTTGAATGGCCTTGTAAGCGCGTTCGTAATTATCGTCTTCCATGCCTCCATTATAATTTGGACCAAGTACATAGGCAAATCCCCAAAAAGCCATAGCACAATTAGGATCTAATTTGGTAGCATAATAAAAAGAACGTGCAGCTTCGGCATGATTAAAGCCGTAAGCTAAAGTCATACCTTGATTAAAATAGCGTTGCACTAAGGTGTCTATTGTAGTTATAGGATAATGTACTGCATTATAACCATCTAGTAAAGGAGCAATTTTGTCTTTTTTGTACCATTCAGCATCAGTTATTGGAGGAGCACAACCATATTTTGATGTAATAAGTTTTTCAGGAATAAGCGTCTTTTTTTCTTTACAAGAGACAACAAAAATCATTAAAGAAATAAGTATAGAAAAAGTAGTTTTCATAATGCGTATATTTTTGATTTCTAGCTGGTTAATTTTTAAATATACGAAAACTAAAAAGGATTGCTGTTTGCCCTTTTTTAAAACTGATCTAGGAAGCCTAAAACTTCCTTTTTATAGCTCCTGCTAATTGGTAAAGCTTTTTCTTTTATAAGTACATGCTCGTTGGTAAACGAAGAAATATATTTTAAGGAAATGATATAAGATCGATGTATTCTTATAAAACGGTTTGTTGGTAGTTTTCCTTCAATAGCACTAATGGTTTCGCGAGTTACTATGGTTTCGTTTTCTAGATGTATTTTAATATAATCGCTATAACTTTCAACATATCGAATGGCGTTAAAATCTATTTTAAGCATCTTTCTTTCAGAACGTACAAATATAAAATCTGCAATTTCCGATTCTTCTGGAATACTTGTTTTAGATTTACTATACACATCAAAATAGGTATTTACGGCTTTTAGTAATCGTTCAAACGAAACGGGTTTTAAAAGATAGTCTACTGCTTGCAGCTCAAAACCTTCAACTGCATAATCGCGATATGCAGTAGTAAAAATAATTTTTATGTCTTTGTTAATTGATTTGGCAAAAGAGATTCCAGAAATTTCTGGCATGTTAATATCTAGAAAAACCAAATCTATTGTATGGTTGTTAATTACATGAAACGCTTCTAATGCATTGCTACAACTAGCTGCAATTGTTATGTTGCTAATTTTAGAAAGATGTGTAGCTATTATTTCTCTTGCAATAGCTTCGTCGTCTACAATAAGGCAGTTTATGTTTTTTGGTTCTTGCAATTAAATTGTATTTAATTTAAAGTTTACGCTAAAATGATTTTTAGATTCTTCCATTTTTAAGTCGTATTTATTTTTATATAATAAATCTAATCTCTTTTTTATGTTCTGTAAACCTATACCTTTATTTGTTTTTTCAGAAGCTGAATGTGTGTTTTTAATTGAAAACAGCATATTTTCTTTTGTTGTTTCTATTTGAATGTCAATTTTTAAAACACCATTTTTTATGCTTCCATGTTTAAAGCTATTTTCAATAAACGGAAGCAAAAGCATTGGTGCAATTTTGGTGGTTTCTAAGATGTTTTCACATGTAAAAGAAATATCTAAAGTATTATTAAAACGCATTTTTTCTAAAGCGATATAATCTTTAATATGATTTATTTCTTCCGTTAAAAGCACAAATGGTTTATCTAATTGATACAATAAATAGTCTAATAAGTTAGATAATTTTAATATCATTTCTGGTGTTTCGTCTGCCTTTTTTAAAGCAAATCCATACATGGTATTTAAAGTGTTGAACAAAAAATGTGGATGAATTTGCATTTTTAAATACTGTAGTTCTTGCTCTTTAAGTTTTAGTTGGCTATCTAAAAATTTAGTTTCTAAGGCTTTGGTTTTTTCGGCATGCTTCAAATTTAATTGCAAAAGCTTAAATGCACTTACCAAAATAACAACCAAGTAAACAGCTGTAGTAATAAAAATAATATTCCTGGTTAAAGGATTCATTTCATCATATTCAAAACCAGATAAATAAATCAGGCTAAAAAATACCGAAACCATAATTAAATATCCCGAAATTATTAGCGTGTATAAACTGTAAATACAAAACCTAATGTATTGTTTGGTTACTAAGTATTCTGGAATTAGTTTGTAAATGGAAACGTATGTAGTAGCTATAGTTATTGGCATTAAAAACAAAGCGAATTGCAATGTGTCTTCATAGTTTTTACTGCCTGCACCAAAAAAATAAGTAAAAAATAAAAGTACTACACACCAAAACAGCAAGTGTAATACTATTTGAATTCCTTTTTTTAAAATGTCTTTTGTGCGAAACATATATTCTATTAAACTACAATAATACTATAATTTTTAAGCGCTAACTGTTTTTATAGACGAATAACCGTTTTAGCGCTAGTTTTAACCTGCATGTTAATACCATTGTTAAATTGGTAGTCTATCGCATTTTTAAATTTTTTACCGTAAAAGTGTTTTATGTTTGCTGTAAGTTTAATTAAAAACCAATACTTATGAAATTTACAGCAATCACTTTAGGCATTTTTGCAGATGGAGGAACCTTAATGATGTCACTTATTTTAATCTGCTTATTAGTATCTATTTTCTTTTTAATAAAAGGTTTTATGAATTTGAATAAAAACGTTACGACTTCTAAAAAAATGGTAAAACTAGCAGCAGATAGTAGTCTTTTAGGTTTAGTAATAGGATTTTTCGCTTCTATTTTAGGATTAATAACTGCTTTCGATTCTGTGGAAGCTATGGGAAATCCGGATCCTTCAATTTTTGCAGGAGGACTTAAAGTATCGTTATTAACAGCTACCTTTGGTTTGTTTACTTTTATTATTGCTAGAGTTGGAATACTAATTTTAAAAGGATTGCATAAAGAGTAGTTATCAAATTCTCTTTTTTTAAATCTGTTAATCATCAAATCAAATACAATGCGAATAGTTTTATTTATAATTTTCTTTGTTCCGTGTTATTTTACAACAAGTGCTCAAGAAAATCGATTCCTATTTCAAAAAAGCAAAATTGATAGTATTCATTCTAAAACACTGAACGAAACTAGGTCTATGTATATACAAATACCAGAAAGCTATCTAGCGAATCCTAATCTAAAATATCCTGTTTCATATATAATTGATGGGGAAGTATTCCTGCCAACTGTAAACAATGTTCTTGAATTTTATAGTGGTGGATTTATGCCAGAAATGATTTTGGTAGGAATCTCTAATGCAAATAATAGAACACGAGATTTAACACCTTCCAAAATCAAGACTAGATTTGGTATGCCTTTTAATACTGAAAATGGCGAAGCAGCAAACTTCTTAAAATTTATAGACGAAGAACTCATTCCTTATGTAGAAAGCAAGTATCCTGTTACAAATTATAGAACTTTAATTGGTCATTCGTATGGTGGATTATTTGCTGTTTATACGCTAATTAATAAACCGGAATTATTTGCTAATTATATTAGTATTGATCCTAGTTTAGATTGGGACAATCAAATATTAGAATTAAAAATGAAAGAAGCTTTTAAAACTAATAATTTTGAGGGCAAAGCTTTGTATGTATCCTTAAGTGGGCAATTGCATATGCAAGATAAAAAGGTTACTATAGATAATGTGATGCAAGACACAACAGACTTCACTATATTTCCTCGTTCTAATATTTCATTTTCTAATTTAATTAGCCAAAACAAGCAAAGCAAACTGTTTTATAAATGGCAATTTTATCCAAATGATTTGCATGGAACCATTCCGTTGCCTTCTATTAAAGATGGATTATTAGCACTTTTTGAATGGTTTCAGATGGAAAATACAGATCAAATAAATTCATTTGAAACTCCAAAGGAAGAATTATTCAATATCATAAAGTATAGAGAAAATAAGCTTAAAAAGCATCTTGGGTATTTTGAAGCACCTTATCCAGAAGATCTTTTAAATATGTCTGGTTATATGAATATGGAAATGAAACAGCTAGAAAAAGCAAAAATGTATTTTGAATTAGCAGTTGCTTATTATCCAGAAAGTGCAAATGCTCATGATTCATTTTCAGAATATTATGAAGCACAAAAAGATTACGAAAAAGCTATACAATTAGCAACTAAAGCTTTTGAACTTAGTGGAAGCGATTATCATAAAAAAAGATTAGAAACTCTTAAATCTAAAAAATTATAACTCTCTTATTAAATCTCTAACTCGTAAGCGTTTGTTGTAGTTGTATTCGTTAATATCTCTTACAAAACAATAGACGCTTATGCTTTTGGTTTTTACTTTCTCGGCAAGTTGCTCTACTGTAAAAGGACCAAATTCTTTAGATTTTTCTATATAGTAAAACTCGTGTCCTTGAATTAAACTACTCGCTTTTTCTTT
>JBMZDY010000100.1:0-7136 GCA_049614585.1 Oceanihabitans sp. | reverse complement strand
TTTAAAATCGAAATCAAAAATATCTATCATGCCCAAAGCTACATTACTATAATTAGAAATTACTAATCGCAGTTGCTTTACTTCGTATATATCTTTATGCGCATGATCGAGATATTGCTTTATTAAATACTTAGAATACGGCGTTTGGGTATTACTAATTTCCCAAAGACTTTCGTCGTTTTCTATGGTATGAATAAACGCTAGATCTTCTGGTTCTAGTGCACGTAAAAAAATATGTTCTCCTTTAAGTGTTATCATTCTATAGTACCTTTAAAAACTAAAGTTGCTGGACCTATTAACCAAATGTCTTGATACCAATCTTTATTTTTTTGAAATGCTACTTGTAAATCTCCTCCTTTGGTTTTTAAAGTAATTAAGTTTTTTTCGGTTTCACCTATAAAATGCATTGCTAAGGCTACTGCTGTTACCCCAGTTCCACAAGATAAGGTTTCGTCTTCTACACCACGTTCGTATGTGCGAACAGAAAATGTAGTACTGTTTGCTTTAGATACAAAATTTACATTACTTCCAGCTTCAAAATAAGGGCTACCATATCTAATTTTTGCGCCCTCTGTTTGTATGTCTAAGCTTTTTAAATTTTGCTCTAATTGTACATGATGTGGCGATCCTGTATTTAAAAAAACATGATTCTTATGTTTTTCTATTTGGTTTACATCTTGCATTTTTAATTTTACTAAATCTGCTTCAATAATAGCTTCATGCATACCATCAATAGCTTCAAAAGTTGCGCGATCTTTAATAATGCCTAAGTATTTAGCAAAAGCTACAATACATCTTCCGCCATTGCCACACATACTACTTTCATTTCCATCTGCATTAAAATAAATCATTTTAAAATCTGCAGCATCATGATTTTCTAATAATATCAATCCGTCGGCACCAATACCAAAACGCCTATCGCATAAAAATGCAATATGCTGGCTATCGCGTTTATTAAAACCATTTCGCCTATTATCTATAATTACAAAATCGTTTCCTGTTCCTTGATATTTATAAAAGAAGTCTGTCATGCAAATAAAATTATTACGACAAATATAATAATATTAACGGTTCTTAGGCGTGTTAAAAACGCGTTAAAGTTGTATTTACTAAACAACAATTAATTAATTTTAATCGTTACAAAATATAAACTAAAACAGAAAAATTATGAAGAAGATTTTATCTATGTTACTCGTTTCTGCATTAGGAGGTGCAATTACGTTAGGTGCATACAAAACATGTTTTGAAAAAGAAGCAACAGTAGTCGTTTCGCAAAAACAAGAACCTGTAAAAACAACACCTGTAAATTTTAATAACACTAATTTAAAAGCAAATCTAGATGTAGATTTTACAAAAGCTGCCGAAAAAACAATTCATACGGTTGTACATGTAAAAAATACTACCATAAATTCTAGACCAATGACTTTTGAAGATTTATTTTTTGGAAGGCAATCGCAGCGACCACAAATAGGTACTGGGTCTGGAGTAATTATTTCTCCCGATGGTTATATAATAACAAATAACCATGTTATAGATGGCTCAACACAATTATCGGTAACGTTAAACAACAACAAAACATTACCTGCAAAAATTATTGGTACAGACGACAAAACAGATATTGCGCTTATAAAAATTGAAGCCGAAGAAGATTTACCTTTTACTACTTTTGGAGATAGCGACCAAGCAAAAATTGGCGAATGGGTATTAGCAGTAGGCAACCCATTTAACCTTACTTCTACAGTAACTGCAGGAATAATAAGTGCAAAATCTAGAGACCTTACCGGTTTTAATAACCAGTCGTTTATACAAACAGACGCAGCTGTTAACCCAGGGAATTCTGGAGGTGCATTAGTTAACAACAAAGGCGATTTAATAGGAATAAACACAGCCATTTCCTCGCAAACAGGTTCTTATATAGGATATTCGTTTGCAGTACCAAGTAATATTGCAAAAAAAGTAGTGCAAGATATTATGGAGTTTGGTAATGTACAAAACGGGATTTTAGGCGTTTCTGGTGGTACTTTAAATTCTGGGTATGCCGAAAAATTAGGCTTAGATACTACCCAAGGGTTTTATATAGATGAAGTTGAAGAAGACTCTGGGGCAGAAAAAGCAGGTTTAAAAAGTGGCGATATTATTCAACAAATAGACCGAATACAAATTAAAAAATTCTCAGACTTACGCGGTTTTTTAAATTCAAAAAGCCCAAACGATGTAGTACAAGTTAGCATATTACGAGATGGAAAAATAAAAGAAATTCCAGTAACCTTATTAAAAAATGAAAGCATAACCATTCCTATAATAGGTACTGTAAAAAACACCAAGCCTAGTGACTTAAAACCATACAAAACCAAACATGGTGTAAAGATTGCGAAGCTTACACCAAATCGCGAATACTTAAAATATTGGCAAAACAATTATGTGCAAGAAGGCGATATTATTACAGCAATTAACGATACCAATGTATACACGATAGACGATGTACAAAATATTTTAAAAAATAGGCATCCAAACCAATTACTACGAATAGAATTAATAAATTCTAAAGGAGAAAAAGAACGTTACAACTTTAGGTAACAGCATGGATTTGTATTACAAAATAAACGCTTCAAATAATTTTGAAGCGTTTATTTTTATTAAAAAAATAAGCTATAAAATCACAGAAATACATTACTTTTGCAAGCAAATTCAAAAAACATAAAATATTTTTTTTTTTGAATAATCACTAACAACACACTAAACAATATTACAATGCCTATTAAAGAAACTTACGAAAACGAATTGTCTTTTCAAGCAGATAGACGTAGAGCTACAGTAGAATTTATTAAAATTATTAGCGACCTATGGTACGACAAGTCTATAGAATTGGTGCTTTTTAGAAACCCATTAATCGATAGAAATGTTAGCGAAATTTTAAACCTACACGAATACGCTTGCGAATTTGTACAAAAACCAATTTCTATTTTCGATTCTGTAGAAATTGCACAAGCCATAAATACGTTAGATCTTCCTCCTTCAAAATTAGATATTGGAAAACTTACTTACGAATATCATTTAGAAGAAGACAAGTACAATAATGCTACTGCATTTGTAGCAGCAAAATTAAAAGACGCTAGTAAAAATGAAGCCATCCAACCTAAAGATGTAGTGCTTTATGGTTTTGGTAGAATTGGTCGTTTAGTAGCAAGAGAATTAATGACTAAGGCTGGAAAAGGAAACCAATTACGCCTTCGTGCAATTGTTACTCGTGGTAAAATAGATGCTACAGTATTAGAAAAAAGAGCGTCTTTATTACGTAACGATTCGGTACATGGCGATTTTTTAGGAACCGTTTCTATTGATGCAGAAAATGCAGCATTAATAATAAATGGCACTACAGTAAATATAATTTCGGCAAACGCACCAGAAGATATCGATTATACAGCATACGGAATTAACGATGCATTAGTAATTGATAATACTGGAGCTTTTAGAGATGAAGAAGCTTTAAGCAGACACTTAAAATCTAAAGGTGCAGCAAAAGTATTATTAACTGCTCCTGGAAAAGGTGTACCAAATATTGTTCATGGAGTAAACCACTTAGAAAACAATCCAGACGAAGTAAATATTTTCTCGGCAGCTTCTTGTACTACCAATGCAATTACACCTATTTTAAAAGCAGTAGAAGATACTTATGGTGTAAAATCGGGTCACCTAGAAACTATTCATGCATATACAAACGATCAAAACCTTGTAGATAACTTTCATAAAAAATACCGTCGTGGTCGTGCAGCAGCATTAAACATGGTAATAACAGAAACTGGCGCTGGAAAAGCAGTAAGTAAAGCTTTACCAAGTTTAGAAGGAAAATTAACTTCTAATGCAATTCGTGTTCCTGTACCAAACGGATCTTTAGCTATATTAAATTTAGAATTAGACAAAGCAACTTCGGTTGATGGCATGAATACCATCATGAAAAAATATGCCCTAGAAGGCGATTTAGTAGAACAAATAAAATACGAGTTAAGCGACGAATTAGTATCTAGCGATATTGTTGGAAGCTCTGCTCCTGCTATTTACGATAGTAAAGCAACTATTGTAAGAGAAGACGGAAAAAACACCGTATTATACATTTGGTACGATAACGAATATGGTTATAGTCACCAAGTAATACGCTTAGCTAAGTACATTGCAAAAGTAAGAAGACATACTTATTATTAGTAGAAACATCTAAATACTAATAATTATCGTATATATTAAAGCCTCACAAATGTGAGGCTTTTTACTTAAATTAAACCATACTAAACTTAATTTAGTATTTTCGCAAAAAAAAAAATTCAAACCAATATTATAAATGAAATCATTTAAATTTATTATAGCATTTTCCCTTTTCTTTATTTGTTTTACAAGTAATGCACAAGACCAAATAGCCAACCAAACAGAACAACTTTCTTTAAATTCTGGAACCATCAATAATCAATTTGAATATGTGTTAAAAAAATCTGGAAACTTTAAAGGTACTAACGGTTTACCTTACGAAGCCGTAAAACGCTCCATGCTACTTACGCTTAGAGAACATACCTTAGACTCCCTAAAAACAATACGAAAAAATTTAAACGAAACTCAAAAAGTAGTAAGCACACAAGCCAAAGAAATTTCAGATTTAAAATTAAGCTTATCTAAAACGCAAGGTACCCTAGACCAAACAAATGTAGAAAAAGATAACATGTCGTTTTTTGGAATGCAAATGAGCAAATCTGGCTACAACATATTAATGTGGTCTATTATAGCAGGCTTATTTACCTTATTATTATTATTTATTTACAAGTTTAAAAACAGTAATACTATTACAAAAAGTGCAAATAAAGCATTAATTGAAATTGAAGAAGCTTTTGATCAACATCGAAAAGTTGCACTAGAACGCGAACAAAAAGTAAGACGTCAGTTACAAGACGAGCTTAACAAACAAAAAAATAATAGTTAAAAAATATTTTTATGCAAATAGTAAAAGCAACAACAAATCATCTAAACGATTTAGTTATACTATTTGATGCATATCGCGTTTTTTACAAACAACAATCTAATACAGCTGCAGCAAAAAAATTTCTATTAGAACGATTACAAAATAACGATTCCATAATATATATAGCATATCAAGATAAAATTGCTGTAGGATTTACACAGTTGTTTCCTTTATTTTCTTCGGTTTCTATGCAATCTATGTATTTATTAAACGATTTGTATGTAAAATCTACATATAGAAAATTAGGTATTGGTGAACAACTTATAAATCAAGCAAAACAATTTTGTATAACCGAAAAGCAAAAAGGCCTTGCAATACAAACTGCATTTAACAACCCAGCACAAAAACTATATCAGCGTTTAGGCTTTGTTAAAGACACCGATTTGCATTTCTTTTGGAAAAACACCAAACTCTAATATATTTTATCTTATTCTTTTGCATCTTTGTATTTTATAAGTAAAAATTATGAGAATAGATATAATAACCGTTCTACCAGAATTATTAAAAAGCCCTTTTGAGGCTTCTATACTTAAACGCGCAATAGAAGCAGGTTTAGTAGAAGTACACTTTCATAATTTACGCGACTATACAACCAATAATTACAAATCTATAGACGACACACAATTTGGTGGTGGCGCAGGAATGGTTATGCAAATAGAACCAATAGACAAATGCATAACCAAACTAAAAGAAGCTCGTAAATACGACGAAGTTATTTACATGACTCCAGATGGCGAAACATTAAACCAAGGAATTGCCAACCATATCTCTCTTAAAAAAAACATCATTATATTATGTGGTCATTATAAAGGTGTAGATCAACGTGTACGCGATTACTTAATTACTCGCGAAATATCTATTGGCGATTATGTGCTATCTGGTGGTGAATTAGGTGCTGCTGTTTTATGCGATGCTATAATAAGATTAATTCCAGGTGTATTAGGAAATGAAACCTCTGCATTAACCGATTCTTTTCAAGACAATTTATTGGCTCCACCTATTTACACCAAACCAAGAGAATACAAAGGCATGAAAGTACCAGAAGTACTATTAAGTGGTCATGCAGCAAACATAGAAAAATGGCGCGAACAAGAAGCCTATGCAAGAACAAAAGATAGAAGACCAGATTTACTAGAAGAATAAAAAGCAATATATATTAAATACAAATGAAGCCTAAAATTGTTACCATTTCTGAGAAAAAACTTATTGGCAAATCTGTAGAAATGTCTTTAATAAATAATAAAACACAGGACTTGTTTTCTAGTTTTATGCCTAATCGAAATAAAATAACAAATGCATTAGGTGAAGCTATTTTTGAAGTACTATTATATAAGGACAACTATTTTACAAATTTTAATCCTAATAATATATTTACAAAATATGGCGCATTAGAAGTAAAAGACTTCAGTAATGTACCTTTAGAAATGCATAGCTTCACATTAAAAGAAGGGTTGTATGCTGTTTTTACCTATAAAGGATTCGCAAAAGACTTTGGTGCTTTTATGCAACAAATACTTTTAGAGTGGCTTCCAAATTCAGAATATACACTAGACCATAGACCACATTTTCATGTGTTGGGCGAAAAATACAAGAATAACTCCAAAGACTCACAAGAAGAAGTTTATATACCTATTAAATAATTAAAAATTCTTCTTTTTAAATTCATAAAAATTAATATGATTTAAATATTAATTAAAAATTGTCAATTCTATAATATTACTTATATTTGCACCACTTTTGGGCTAACCTCTGGCGAGAATCGTGAATGTTATCTTGAATAAACCATTAAAAATTATAAAAATGGAATCTTTAATAAAATTTGTACAAGACGAATTTGTAACAAGAAAAGACTTTCCAGAGTTTGGAGCTGGAGACACGATTACCGTGTATTACGAAATTAGAGAAGGAGAAAAAGTACGTACACAGTTCTTTAGAGGTGTTGTTTTACAACGCAGAGGAACTGGAACATCAGAGACATTCACAATTAGAAAAATGTCTGGAACAATTGGTGTAGAGCGTATCTTCCCTATCAACTTACCTGCTTTACAGAAAATCGAAGTAAACAAAAGAGGTAAAGTACGTAGAGCACGTATCTTCTACTTTAGAGGTCTTACTGGTAAAAAAGCAAGAATTA
>JBMZDY010000099.1:0-7196 GCA_049614585.1 Oceanihabitans sp. | reverse complement strand
ACCCAATTATTTTTTTCTAATTTTTCGTTCAATTTTAACATATACTTATTACACGCTGCTTCTATTACTGGAATATCGTTATTATAAAAACCACTAAGCAATAGCATGCCGTTTTTGTTTAAACAACTTGCAAATGTTTCCATATCGTTAAGCAGTATATTTCTATTTATATTCGCTATAATAACGTCGTATTTTTTATTTTTTAATAAGCTTGCATCGCCTTCAAAAACTTCAATTTTATTACAGTTATTACGTGCTACATTTTCTAAGCTATTTAAATAACACCAATTATCTATGTCTATTGCCTCTAGTTTTTTTGCGCCTTTTTTTTCGGCAAGAATTGCTAAAACACCTGTTCCGCAACCCATATCTAATACGGTTTTATTTTGCAAATCGTTTTGCAACAAATGCTGAATCATCATGTGTGTAGTTTCGTGGTGCCCAGTACCAAAACTCATTTTGGGTTCTATTACTATATCAAACTCTGTATTCGGTTTTTCATGAAAAGGCGCTCGAACTGTACATTGGTTATTTACAATTATTGGGTTAAAGTTTTTTTCCCATTCGGCATTCCAATTGGTTTGTTCTATTTCGTCGAATGTATATTGTATGCTAAACTCGTTTGAATTTAGTATTTGAATGTTTTCTAAAATAGAGTCTTTCCATTCTTCTTTTTGAATATATGCCGTTACACCTTCCTCAGTTTCTACAAAACTTTCAAAACCTGCATATCCTAATTCTGCTATTAAAATCTCGGTTGCTGGTTGTAAGGGTTTTACTTTAAAATAATAACCCAAATAAATTAAGTTAGACATGGTATTCAATATTGTTTATGTGTTCTGCTATTTTATATGTATTTCTGTTACTGAAACCATATAAAACGTATAATAAATTATTGCTGTTATTTGCTGCTTTATTAATTTTTAAAAAGCATTTACAATGGCATAAAAGTCTGCTGCTTTTAATGCCGCTCCGCCAATAAGTCCGCCATCTACATCTGGCTTAGAGAATATTTCTTTAGCATTGGTTGGCTTTACACTACCTCCATATAAAATGGAAATAGTATCTGCTATAGCATTCCCATATTTTTCTTGTAGGGTTTTTCTAATAAAAGCATGCATATCTTGTGCTTGTTCTGGGCTAGCAGTTTCTCCTGTACCTATTGCCCAAACTGGTTCGTAAGCTAAAACGATATTTTTAAAAGAAGATGCTGGCAAATGAAAAAGTGCATTTTTAATTTGAGATGCTACAATTGCTTCATGATTTCCAGATTTCCTATCTGCTAGTTCTTCGCCAAAACAGAAAATTATTCGCATATTATTTGCTAAAGCTGCATCTACTTTTTTTGCAAGTACCGCATCGGTTTCGTTAAAGTATGCGCGACGTTCGCTATGGCCTAATATTACAGTTTGCACACCAATACTTTGCAGCATTGCAGCACTTACTTCGCCTGTATAAGCGCCATTGCTGGCAAAATGCATGTTTTGTGCTATTACTTCTATTGTACTAGCTCGTAATGCTTCGAAAGCATGCCAAAGATTTGTAAATGTTGGTGCTACCATTACCTCTGCATTAGAGGTTTGCGTTTGTTTTTTTAATTCGGAAATTAATACTTCTGTTTGTGGTAAATCGTTATTCATTTTCCAATTTCCAGCAACTATATTTTTTCTCATAAGGCTCTGCTTTATTCTTTTGTTTTTAAAAGAAATCGTTTTTATGTAGTCAAATTGTTTGTTTATAATGCTTTATTAAACTTTATAAGTGCTACAAAAGTAACTAATTTAGTGCGTTTAATAATTGTTTATTATCTGCTTTTATTGCTTTATATAATTTAATGCCTCCTTCGGGATCTACTAGCATGTATCGAGGAATCCAATTTAAACCTATAGATTTACTAAAAACACTTTTCATTCCTTTAGGCATAAAATAATGATCGCCTTTTACTTGGTGTTTATTTATACCATTTTTCCACTTGCTTATAGATCTATCTGCCGAAAGGAAAACAAATACTACTTCTTTATTATTATTTTGTAATGCTTTTACTTTTGGTAAACCTTTAATACAATCGCCACACCAAGATGCCCAAACATCTATTAGTATTGTTTTTCCTTTGTGCTTTTCTAGTATCTCTTTAAACAAAATGTTTTGGTTATTTGTACTAACAAAAGTATCGTTTAATGCTGCTTCGGTAAATTTTGTTGGAGCTTCTTGTGCTGTACAACTTACAATTAAAAGGCTAATAAGGAATATGTGTAGGAATTTTTTCATGTTTGTTTAATTAGTATTAATAGTAAAAACAGCTTTGCTAGATTTTTATTTAAAACATAAGTTATAGCTTATTTGGTTTGAGGTTCCTGCTTTCGCAGGAAATTTACTCTAATGTTACTTTAGGATCTAGCCAAGTATAAATTATGTCGACAAAAATATTAATCATTACAAATAATGTTGCTATTACTAAAACGGCTCCCATTATTACTGGTAAGTCTAGTGTATTTAAGGCATTTACAATTTCTTTTCCTAAGCCATTCCAGCCAAAAATATATTCTACAAAAACTGCTCCAGCAAGCATAGAAGCAAACCAACCGGAAATAGCTGTTACTACAGGGTTTAAAGCATTTTTTACTGCATGTTTTTTTATTATTTGATATTCGCTTAGTCCTTTTGCTCGTGCTGTTCTAATATAATCTTGGTTAAAAACTTCTAGCAAGGAGTTTCTCATGAGTTGTATAACAACCGCCAAAGGTCTAACACCTAACACTATGGCTGGCAGTATTAAATTTTTCCATTGTATAAAATAATGCTCACCAAAATCGTCTAATTGATACAAACTACCTGTCATCTCTAAATTGGTATATTTATGTAATACATACCCAAAAAGCCAGGCAAATAATATTGCCGAAAAAAAGGAAGGAACTGCCATGCCAATGGTACTAAATATTTGAATGGCTTTATCTAAAAAGGTGTCTTTTTTTAAAGCAGATACGATACCTAAAAGGATACCTATAAAAATAGCTATTACTATTGCCGAAACTGCTAATACAAATGTATTTGGCAAGGTTTCACCAAGAATCTGACTAACCTTTTTACCTTGTTTAGTAAACGATTCTCGCAAATACGGAAACTTAATTACTGTTGTAGTTTTACCTATAGTAAAAAGTGTAGTTGCCGTATATTTATTGGTACTTAAATAAGTGTAATCGTTTTGGTTTCCCGAATGAAAAGAAATTGGCGATAAGTCGTTTAAATAATATAAATACTGTGTGCTTATTGGCTTATTAAAGCCATATTTTTGTTTTACTAATGCGAGCTGTTCACTATCTTCGTTTTGCCCTAGCATCATTTGTGCTGGATCGCCAGGAAGTACATTAAACAAAAAGAATATAACGGTTATAACTCCAAATAAAGTAAGTAAAGCGTAAAAGGTTTTATTTAAGAAATATTTAATCAAATAATTAGTTTTCTTTTAGTGTTACTTTAATAACCGAATCTACTTTTAAGGTATCGACTCCTTTTAGCACAATAGTATCCTTTATTATATTAACCGATTCTATGCTGTTTTTATCTAGAACGTCTACTTCTTGCTTTGTTGCTGGATTATTATTAATAAAAAACAAACTGTTTGTAGGTTCTGGTTTTGGCAAGGGTTTACGTTCTACTTCTGGTAGTATTAAGTCTTCTACATCATTCCAATGTACTTTTTGGGTAACTGTTCCTTTTTCTAGTTTTACAATTCCAGGATTCGCACGTACTACGGTTTTTATTGCTTTCTCATCGCATAAATACCAATCGAAATTTAGGTTGTAATCGGCATTAATTTTTTCTTTTTCATCGGTTCCAGATGCTGTTAAACCTATAACTGTGTAACCGTTTTTAATGGCTTTATCGGTTACTGCTTTTAAAGTTTCTAATCCACCAGGTTCAGCTGTTGCTAAATTATAGGAAACAATAATAATTAGATTATCTTCATTTAAATATTTATCGGTTAGATCTTCATCTGTAGATTCAATAGAAAAATCTTTAATTGGTGGATCGTATCCTTCTTCTATTACTTTCACTTCGTAACCTACAAAATCGCCAGCTACCGTTGGGTAACTACCATTTGTAATGTATTCTTTGTTTTCTCCGTCAACATTAAAAGTCCAGGTATACTCTTGTATTGCTTTTGGTGCATCTTCTGGAGTTTCCATGCCTGCTTTAATGTTTGCTCCTACTTTATAAGCTCTAAAATCCCAAGTAGGTAAATGCATTAGCACGTGATACCCAAACCATAAACTTGCTAAGAACCCTAAAAATGCTAATAAGGTTGTAGGGAATTTTCCTAAAAATGGTTTTATGTGTTTTAAGCCTAAAATTAAAATTATTATTAAAAATAGTAATACCAAGTCTTTTATAAAGCTCTCTATTGGCTTCATTGGTAAGAAATCGCCAAAGCAACCACAGTCTTTTACCTTATCGAAATACCAAGCGTAGAAAGTTAAAAAGGTAAAAAACACAATCATAGCAAAAAGGCTCCATACGGTAAATTTAGGTTTATACCCAATTAACAAAAAGATACCTAGAACTACTTCTACAACAACTACAAAAACAGAAATTGCTAAAGCATAGGGTTCTAATGCAGGTAAGTTTAATACGTCTTCACTAAAATATTCTAACAGTTTATACGAAAAACCTAAAGGGTCGTTTAGTTTTATTAGTCCAGAAAAAATAAACAATCCGCCAACAAGTATTCTGCAAAGGTGTGTAATGTATTTCATGGTTTTATTTGGTTTCTACTTGTACAAGTAGGTTTTAATTTTTTGTTTTCTTATTAATTTACTCTAGATCTTCTAAAGTATACATTATTCTTCTTTTAAGTGTATCATCGCAAAAATTGCATAGTTTATCATGTCTTGATAGTTTGCATCAATTCCTTCGCTAGCAATTGTTTTTCCTGCATTATCTTCAATTTGTTTAACGCGCAATAATTTTTGTAAAATCAAATCGGTTAAACTACTTACTCGCATAGAACGCCAAGCCTCGCCATAGTCATGATTTTTATCTTGCATTAGTTTTTTAGTAATTGCTATTTCCGCATCGTACAGTAAAATACTTTCTTTGGTGGTTAAATCTGGTTGCTCTACTACACCCTTTTTTAATTGAATTAGTGCCATTACGCAATAATTAATTATACCAATAAACTCGCTTACTTCGCCTTCATCTACTTTTCTTACGTCGTTTTGTTGTAAGCCACGAATACGTTGTGCTTTAATAAAAATTTGATCGGTTAAAGAAGGTAGTCTTAAAATGCGCCAAGCGCTTCCGTAATCTGTCATTTTATTAATAAACAAGTTTCGGCAAGTATCTATAACAGCATCGTATTGTTTTGAAGTATTTTGCATGAATTAAAATGAATTTTGCGTAAATTTCGCATAAATAATTTTAAAGTTCAAAGTTTAGGGTTTAAAGTTTTCAATACTTAAATCAACAACCATTTACTTCTTACCAATGACCATAAATTGCAAAGGCAAACTTATAGATTTATCTACCCCAAAAATTATGGGTATTTTAAATTTAACACCAGATTCGTTTTACGATGGCGGGAAATACAAAAACGAGAGCGAAATACTATCGCAAGTTTATATTATGCTTAAAAACGAAGCCACTTTTGTAGATATTGGCGCTTATAGTTCTAGGCCAAATGCTAAACATATTTCGGAAACCGAAGAACTAAAACGCTTACTCCCTATTATAACTTTATTAGTAAAAGAGTTTCCAGAAATAATAATTTCTACAGACACTTTTAGGAGTACGGTTGCAAAAGAGTCTGTTGCTGCAGGAGCTGCACTTATTAACGATATTTCTGCAGGTAAACTAGATACAAATATGCTAGCCACAGTTGCTAGCCTGCATGTACCTTATATAATGATGCATTTAAAAGGTACACCACAAAACATGCAACAGCAAACAGATTACAAAAATATTTTAAAAGAAATACTTTTCTATTTTTCAGAAAGAATAGCAAGTGCTAAAAAACATGGCATTAAAGATATTGTTATAGATCCTGGATTTGGATTTGCAAAAAACACCAAACAAAATTTCGAATTGCTTAATAGCTTACAGCATTTTAAAAACCTAGAATTCCCATTGCTAATTGGAGTTTCTAGAAAATCTATGATTTACAAAACATTAAAAAATTCGCCACAAGAAGCATTAAATGGCACAACGGTTTTAAACACTTTAGCATTACAAAAAGGAGCAAATATATTACGTGTACACGATGTAAAAGAAGCCGTAGAAGCTGTTAAACTAATACAAGAATTAAAAAATTAATGAAAAAAATATATATTGTTTTACTTTTAAGTTTTTTGTTTTCTTGCCAAAACAGAAAGACTATACAATTACCAGAAATAAATAACGCGCAAATTACCGAAGTACTAGATATATCTCCTGCTTATATATTTTACGACGAAACCAAAAAAGACAGCCTAGAACTTAACCGAAAAAACTTAATAAGCACAACCAACTGGCTAGTAAATGTAGACAAAAGGCTAACGTTAAAACAAGTGATACCTACTATTACTTTTCTGCAAGAAAAAAAACGAAATGCAAAAATGCATAAAAACGAAGCTGCAAAAAACTACTATACCTGCAGCGATACCAATATAAAAAATCTAGGCTTTTTAGAGTTTACAAATATAAACTATCACGAAAGTAAAAAAGACACTTTAAATAAATTTCACTCGCTTTGGGAAAAAGAAAAACTAGAAATATATGTGAAATCAAAAAAAAGCATACACCTAATTGGCACTTCTTTAAGCACAGCTATAATGGAAACAAATTTCGAAAATTTTGCAAGCATTTTAAAAAAACTAAACCGAAACGATTCGCTACAATTGTTTTTAAATTTCAATAAAAAATTAACTTTTCAAGAATACATTTCTATTAAATCTATTGTTCAAGAATTCGCTATCAATAAAATTTCAATTAATAATAACGAATTTATTTATTAATCATATTTTATTACATTTACAAAAACACCTATCCTTTGGAAATATTTGATGACCTTTTAAAATTTACAGCTATAGACTTTATAGATGTTGTTCTAGTTGCACTACTACTCTACTATGTGTACAAATTGGTAAAAGGAACTGTTGCAATTAATATTTTTATAGGAATTGTAATCATTTATATTATTTGGAAAATTACCCAAGCACTTC
>JBMZDY010000098.1:0-7213 GCA_049614585.1 Oceanihabitans sp. | reverse complement strand
TTCTTTTTGTTCTTGGTAGTAATATAACGCGATGTTCCTGGCTTTCCAGTTGCTTTATGCTCTGTGCACTCTAATATTACTTGTACTCTGTTTCCTTTTTTTGCCATTGTAAAATATTTTAAAGGTGGCTATTATTTTAAAAACCCTTTGGTTTTTGCTTCTTTTAATGCAGCTGTAATTCCTATTTTATTAATAGTTTTTAATGCTGATGTAGATACTTTTAAGGTAATCCACTTATCTTCTTCAGGAATAAAGAAACGTTTTTTTACTAAATTGGCATTGAATTTACGTTTAGTTTTATTCATTGCGTGCGATACGTTGTTTCCAACCATTGCTTTTTTTCCTGTAAGTTCACAAACTCTTGACATTCTTTCTAACTTTAATTTGTTATTTCAAAACGAGGTGCAAATATATGAATTCTTTATCGTTTGGCAATCTTATTTTTAGCAATTTTTTAAAATTTCTTTCCAAAGTAATTCTAAAGCTTTGTTTGTTGCTTTATTTATAACCTTTTCTCTATGGTTACCGAAGTTAAATTTTTGCGAAATTACACCTGTATTTGTTGCTATTGCTATGTGTACTGTTCCTACTTCTGCATTGGCATCTCCTTTTGTTGGTCCTGCATTTCCTGTGGTAGCAATTGCGTAATTGGTTTTTAATATTTTTTTTGCATTACTTGCCATTGCTTCTGCAACTGCTTTACTTACTACGCTATGTTTTTGTATTAACTTTTCGGGTACCTGTAATAAGTCTATTTTTGCTTGTGTTGCATAACACACCATACTGCCTTTAAAAAATGCTGATGCTCCTGCTTTTGCTGTAAATGTTTCGGCAATTTTACCTCCTGTACAACTTTCGGCAGTTGCTAATGTTTGGTTTTGTTTGGTTAGTTGTTTTGCTATTATTGTTTCTAATGCATTATCTTGGTCTTCAAAACCAACAAATTCTTCTTCTATTTGTGGTAATACTAATTGTACTTGTTGGTTTATTTGTTTTTCTAATATTTCTTTATTGTCACCTTTTGCGGTTAAGCGTAATCGTACTTTTCCTAAACTTGGTAAATATGCTAGTTTTATATGGTTTGGTAAATGGTTTTCCCAGGTTCCAATTCTTTGCGCTAGTGTGCTTTCTCCTATACCATATATAAGTAATGTTTTGTGTAATATATAAGGAAGGGTATATTTTTGTTTTAGTTTTTTTAAAACGCTATCCTTTATTAAGGCTTTCATTTCGAAAGGGACTCCTGGCAAAGAAATAAATGTTTTATTATTTTTTTCGATCCATATTCCAGGAGCACTACCATAATAATTCATTAATGAAATGGCTTTGCTTGGTACTAGTGCTTGGTCTATATTTACTTGTAGTATGGGTTGGTTGTATTTTTGCCAAAGCAATTTTATGTTCTCTAAAACTGCTTTATCTTGAATTAAGGTGTCGTTAAAATATTTTGCTAGTGTGTTTTTTGTTATGTCGTCTTTGGTAGGTCCTAGTCCACCTGTAATTATTATAATATCGGCATTTGCTTCTGCTTCTTGTAATGCTTTTAGTATGTGTTGTTGGTTGTCTTGAATAGATGTAATTTGATAGACCGAAACACCTATTTTATTGAGTTGTTGCGCTATAAATGCAGAGTTAGTATCTACAATTTGACCAATTAAAATTTCGTCACCAATGGTAATTATTTCTGCTTGCATTATAAATTAAAATCGGAACGGATTTCGTTAACAGTTTGGTGTATTGCAGCAAGTACTATTTCTAGCTTTGGAAGTATATTAACCTCTGTTTTTTTAAATTTACCCCAATCTTGAACTTCTATTAGGTCTTGTAAAACGCCAAGTTCAAACATGTCTATGGTAGGTTTCATTTTATGTGCCATTTGGTAAGCGGCTAAGTAGTTATTGTTTTCTACTGCTTCTTTTAGTGTTTGTGCATCTGCTGGAATTTCTTCTAAAAAGGTTTGCGCAAGAATAGTAATAAAAGCTTCGTCTCCTTCGGCTAATTCACGAATTCTATATAGTTTATAATGTTGTTCCATTTATTTTACATTTATAGCAAACACTTGTTGGTTTTCTATGAAACCTACTAGTTTATCGTTAGTTACAACTTTGCTTACTCCAGCTGGAGTACCCGTAAAGATAACATCTCCAATCTTTAAAGTAAAATATTTTGACACATATTCTATAATTTCGTCAATTTTCCAAAGCATGTTACATGTACTTCCTTGCTGTACTATTGTATTGTTTTTTTGAAGAGAAAAGGAAATATTATCTACATTATTAAAATTATTTTTATTTTGCCAATCTCCTATTACTGCTGCGCCATCAAAGGATTTTGCTTTTTCCCATGGTAACCCTTTTTCTTTTAATTGTTTTTGCAAATCGCGAGCAGTAAAGTCTATGCCTAAGCCAATTTGATCGTAATATTTATGTGCGAATTTTTTTTGAATATGTTTTCCTACTTTTTTAATTTTTACTAGAATTTCTACTTCATGGTGAATTTCATCAGAAAAATCGGGAATAAAAAACGGTTGCTTTTTTAATAAAATGGCTGTGTCTGGTTTTATAAAAATTACAGGGTCTGTAGGTTTTTCGTTTTCTAGTTCTTTTATATGTTCGGTATAGTTTCTTCCTATGCAGATTAGTTTCATCGAAAATGTTTAATTTTAATTTCCGTGCAAACGAAAATCGAATTATTGTTTATTTTATTCTAGCTTATTGTTTAACGATCTTAATTTTATTGCCGTTAGTACTTTTTTGGTGTATAATGGAAAATCGGCATTTTGAATCCAACCAAAATAACCTGGTTCGTTTTTTAATACATCGATAACTAATTTTCCTTTGTGTTTGCCAAAAGAGAAACATTCTTCTCCATTTTTGTTATACATTATAAAGCCTGCAAAGTCTGCGAATTTTTTATGTGCACTAAATTCTGCTAAAAACTTGGTGTCGTTTTCTAAATCGGTATACCTTTCTAGTTGTGCTTTTAGAACTTCGAAAGTAGCATTGGTATCTGCCTCTGCGCTATGTGCATTGGTGAGGTCTTTGTTGCAATAAAATTTATAAGCTGCACTTAATGTGCGTTTTTCCATTTTATGAAAAATTGTTTGCACATCTATTGCGTGCCTATTTTTCATGTCGAAATCTATATTTGCACGTAGCATTTCTTCAGCTAATAAAGGTATGTCGAAACGATTAGAATTAAAACCTCCTAAATCGGCATCTTTTATAAAGTTGTTTATTTCTTTTGCTAAAGCTGCAAATATTGGTTTGTCTGCAACATCTTCGTTAGATATTCCATGAATTTCTGTAACTTCTGCAGGAATTTGCATTTCTGGGTTTACTAGCCAAGTTTTGTTTTCTTGTTTATGGTTTGGATAGATTTTTAAAATGGCTATTTCTACAATTCGATCTTTAGAAATATTTATTCCAGTGGTTTCTAAATCGAAAAAACAAATTGGTTTTGTTAAATTTAATTGCATATACTTTGGTATGGTTTATGCAAATATATTGTTATTTGTAAATCAATTTAATTTTTAAACTATGAAATTGTTATTTAGTTCCCTTTTGTTTTTTTGTTTTAGTATTTGCATGCAAGCACAAAAAAACCATCCAGATGTAAAATTGGTAGCTGAAGAAAATGGGAAACGATTAAATTTATTTGCCGAAAACTCTAGCGATAAAAAATATGTAGTTTTTTTACGTGTTGTTACTTCTGATTATAGAAGAAGTGGAAATAGACCAATTTTAACAGAAATTGAGCCACAAACAAAAATAAAATTAATTACACTTATAAAACTTGCTGGAACAGAAGGGAATTACGATGCCACTTTTATTGTTAATAATGCAAAACACGATATTAATATAAAGAAAGATGTAACCGATTTTGATATTAAAATAGACGATGGTTTAAACAATTTATCGATGTTTCTTTTTACCAAAACAAATTGCGATTTATGCGACGAAACAAAAGCTGTTTTCGATAAAAATAACTTGAATTACAAAGAGTATTTTGCAACCGATACCAAACGATTAGATTCGGTTTTAACCAAACATAAAAAAACAAAAAACACTTTTCCTTTATTAATTATTGGCGATTCGCTTTACAATAATTTAACTTCTACAAAGCAAGTTATTGACGCAATTAATAGTCACAGAAAAAAATAGTTTTTTAGATCTCTCTATTCGAGTCCCAAGCTTCTAAGTAATCTTTTACGGCTTTTACAAACTGTCCGCCAAGTGCACCATTTACTACACGATGGTCGTAAGAATGCGACATAATCATTTTATATCGAATACCAATAAAATCGCCTTCTGGAGTTTCTATTACTGCTGGCATTTTACGTATAGCACCTAATGCTAAAATACCTACTTGCGGTTGGTTAATTATAGGAGTTCCCATAATACTACCAAAAGTACCAACATTGGTTACGGTATACGTGCCTCCTTGAATATCGTCTGGTTTAAGCTTGTTTTCACGAGCTTTATTGGCCAAACTATTTACCTGCTTTGTCATGCCTACCAAGTTTAATTGGTCTGCGTTTTTAATAACCGGAACTATTAAATTACCATCTGGTAAAGCAGCAGCCATACCAAGGTTAATGTTTTTCTTTTTAATTATTTTACCGTCTTGAACCGATATGTTTAGCATTGGAAAATCACGTAATGCTTTTGCTACGGCTTCCATAAAAATAGGAGTGAAGGTTAGGTTTTCGCCTTCGCTTTTCATGAAACCATCTTTTACCTTTTTTCTCCAATTCCAAATTTTAGTAACATCTGCTTCTATAAAACTTTGTACATGTGCACTTGTTTGAACAGATTCTACCATATGATGCGCAATTAATTTGCCCATTCTAGTCATTTCTATAATTTGGTCGTCACCACTAGCTAAAACTGGAGCAGCCTCTTTTTTAGGTTTTTCTGTCGTGGTTGTGTTTTGTGTTGCTTTTGCAACAGGAGTAGCTGGTTGTGTAGATTTATTTTCTACATAAGATAGAATATCGTTTTTTGTTACTCTTCCTTCTAGTCCAGTTCCTGGTATAGTATCTAATTCGTCTTGCGAAATACCTTCTTGTTTTGCTATGTTTTTTACTAATGGTGAATAAAAACGATCGCCATTAGAAATAATAGGAGCAATAGTTTCTTGAGCAGTAACAACAGTTTTTGTTACTTCGCTAACTGCAGGAGTTTCTGTTTTTTCTACTACTGGAGTAGATGTTGTTGTAGCAACATCTGCTTCGGTTTCAATTATAGCTATAGTTTGTCCTACTTGTACTACATCGTCTACATTAAAAAGCATTTCTACTAATACACCATCTACTTCACTAGGAACCTCACTATCAACTTTATCGGTAGCTATTTCAAGTACTGCTTCATCTGCTTCAATAGTTTCACCAACTTGTTTTAACCAAGAGGTAATTGTTGCTTCTGCAACACTCTCGCCCATTTTAGGTAATTTTAGTTCGAATTTTGCCATATCTATATTATAAAGATGCTTTTTAAATTTATGCTTGCAAAATTAATAAAAAAGGAATGATTATATTCACTATTCTATAAAATATTACGTGCTGTTTTTTTTTAATAGAAAAGTATTTCTCCTCGCTGTTTAGAGCTGTTGCTACCAATAATAAAATTAGCGTTTTTTGGAATTATTTTAAAAGTATGGTTGTTGTGTTTTTGTAGTGCGTGTATATGATTAATAATGTTGGTATAACTAATGTAGTTCGCGTCGAATATAATTTCGGAATCCATGGTTATTTGTGATTCTTGAGTTGTATAAGTATAGTTGTTATTTAGTTTTGCTTCTAAAGTGGGATACTTGTTATTAGAGAAAATTATATAGCTATTTAACGTATTTACTTTTTGCTGTTTTGCTTTTGGTAAAAACTTTACCATGTTAATGCCAAGCCATACCATCCCATCGAAACAATAGTTTCTTTTAAAATGCTTTTTGTAAAAAATTTGCATTGCGCCGTAAAAACGTTTTGCGTATTTGGCATCTTTTAACGTGCTTTCTCCTTTATAATGTATTACTGTTGTTTCGCCATAATAGAAATTAGAATATCCATTATTAAGTAACTTGTAAGATAAGTCTATGTCTTCGCCATACATAAAATAATCTTCATCAAACCCTTTTACTGCATTGTAGGTTTCTCGTTTTAAAAACATAAATGCTCCTACTAGTATTGCAGTTTCTCCTGTTTGATTTTCTTGTAAATCGCGATTGTAATAATTTTTAGTATTTCCTGTTATTTTTTGAAAAGCAACTTTTACTGTTGGAATATTTCTTTTGCTTTCTGGTAAAAATTCTCCTTTGCCATTAATAAGTTTACAACCAATTGCACCTAAGTTTTTTTGTTTTTCGGCAAATTTTAAAATTTTAACAAAGCAATCTTCTGCAACAACCGTATCTGGGTTTAAAATGCAAATAAATTCGCCTTTTGCTTTTGCTACTCCTATATTATTCCCTTTAGAGAAACCCGAGTTAACTTTGTTTTCTATAAGAACAACATTAGGGAATTTTTGTTTTACCATAGCACAACTTTCGTCTGGCGAAAGGTTATCTACTACAATAATTTCGGCATTTAAATTTTTTGTTGCTTCTGTAACACTCTGGAGGCATAGCTCTAAAAAGTGTTGTACATTATAATTTAATATGATTATGGAAAGCTTCAAATTATTATTACGATTTTAATGAAGTTTCAAAAGGGATTCTATTTATTATAGATCTTCCTAATGTAATTTCGTCTGCATATTCTAATTCGTCTCCTACAGATATTCCTCGAGCAATGGTAGAGGTTGCTACTTTATAATCTTGTAGCTGTTTGTAAATATAAAAATTGGTTGTGTCGCCTTCCATAGTAGAACTAAGCGCAAATATAAGTTCTTTAACTTCTCCTTGTTTTACTTTTTCTACTAAAGTGTTAATATTTAAATCTTGTGGACCTATACCATCCATTGGAGAAATTTTTCCGCCTAAAACATGGTACAACCCTTTAAAAGAGCTTGTGTTTTCTATTGCCATTACATCTCTTACATCTTCTACAACACAAATAATATTGGTTTGCCTGTGTGGATTTGCGCAAATTTCGCATAATTCTACATCGCTAATATTATTACAGGATTTACATAATTTTATTTGCGAACGCATGTTTTCTAATGCTTTAGAAAGTTTTATAGTTTGCTCTTCTGGCTGTCTTAGCATATGTAATACCAAA
>JBMZDY010000097.1:0-7222 GCA_049614585.1 Oceanihabitans sp. | reverse complement strand
TCTAATTCGTCTTGCCATTTCTTTAACTCATCCCACTTACCATCAGCAGCTAATTGTGCTTGTGCTGGCCAAGTATCGGTAACGTGTTTTCCACGAACACCTGCAATGATTTCCGAAATTTTTACAGCTTCTGTTTTTGCTAATTTAGCAAAAGTTGCGATTCCTGCTTCCACTAATGTTTCCGCAATTTTAGGTCCAATACCTTCAATTTTCTTTAAATCGTCTGCTTTTGCAGTTGCTTTTTTAGCAGCTGGTTTTGCTTCTGCTTTTGGTGCAGCAGCTTTTTTTGCTGGAGCAGCTTTTTCAGCCTTGGCTGGTTTAGCTCCTGAAGCTACAATGTTTTCAATTACAATTTCAGATAAAGCTTGTCTGTGTCCATTTTTAACACGGTAACCTTTTCTTCTTTTCTTTTTGAAAACAATAACTTTATCACCTTGAAGGTGCTTTAAGACTTTTGCACTTACTTGTGCTCCGCCTATAGCTGGGGCGCCTACAGTAATGTTAGAACCATCTGCAATTAAAAGGACATTGTCAAAAGACACTGCTTCTCCTTCTTCTGTTGCTAAACGGTTAACAAAAACTTTTTGGTCTTTTTCAACTTTAAATTGATGCCCTGCTATCTCTACAATTGCGTACATAGCGTAACGTTTTTATTAATTAATTTGTTATATAAATAAGCCTACCTATCGGGAAGGCGGGTGCAAATATACTGCTAATTTATTAAACAACAAACGTTTTCGCTGTTTAGAAAATATTTTTTAATTTTATTAACAGAACACTCTTCTTGATTTATTACTTTTGAAAACCTGTAACATATACCTTAAATTACAGACATATTATATTAAACCAATTTAAATTAAATACAAAATGAAAAAAAGCATTTTAGCTTTAGCTTCAATTTTTGTTACTGGACTAACAGTAACTGCCCAAGAAGTTAAGTATGAAGAGTACGATTTAGATAATGGCATGCACGTTATTTTACATCAAGACAACTCGGCTCCAGTTGTAACCACTTCGGTAATGTACCATGTAGGTGCAAAAGACGAAAACCCAGAACGCACCGGTTTTGCTCACTTTTTTGAACACCTTTTATTCGAAGGTACACCAAACATTAAAAGAGGAGAATGGTTTAATATTGTTACTTCTAATGGCGGAAGCAATAACGCAAATACCACAGACGACAGAACTTATTATTACGAAGTATTCCCTTCTAATAGTGTAGAACTTGGTTTATGGATGGAGTCCGAACGTTTAATGCACCCAATAATTAATCAAATTGGTGTAGACACACAAAACGAGGTTGTAAAAGAAGAAAAACGCCTACGTGTGGATAACTCTCCTTACGGTAAGTTTTTTGAAAATGTAAAGAAAAACATGTTTAAAAAACATCCATATAGATGGACTACTATTGGAGAAATGGCACATTTAGATGCTGCAACACTTGAAGAGTTTCAAGCGTTCAATAAAAAATTCTACGTACCAAACAATGCAGTACTTGTAGTAGCTGGAGATATCGATGTTCCTGCTGTAAAAAAAATGATTCAAGATTATTTTGGACCAATTCCAAGAGGAAAAGATATAGTTAGAAACTTTCCAAAAGAAGACCCGATAACAAAAACCATAAAAGCAAAAGCTTACGATAACAACATTAATATTCCTGCTATAGTAGCTGCTTACCGCACGCCTTCTATGAAAGATAGAGATGCCTATGTATTAGATATGCTTTCTACTTATTTAAGTAGCGGGAAATCTTCGATTTTATATAAAAAATTAGTTGATACTAAAAAAATGGCGCTTCAAGTTGGTGCATTTAATAATAGTCAAGAAGATTATGGTACCTACATTTTATTTGGTTTACCATTAGGTGAAAATACTTTAGCAGATATTCTTAAAGAAATTGACGAAGAAATTGTAAAAGTGCAAAACGAATTAATATCAGAGCGCGATTACCAAAAACTACAAAACATTTTCGAAAACCAATTTGTAAATGCAAATGCAAGTGTATCGGGAATTGCAAACTCTTTAGCAAGATACTATATGTTATTTGGTAATACAGAGTTAATAAATAACGAAATAGAAATTTATCGTTCTATTACAAGAGAAGACATACAAGCCGTTGCTAAAAAATATTTAAACCCTTCGCAACGTCTAGAATTAGAATACTTACCAAAAGAGAAATAATAATATTTAAGACTATATACAGATGAAAACTAAAATATTTGCATTAATAACCTTGTTTTTAGTATCTCTTGGCTCTCAAGCACAAGTAGATAGATCGAAACAACCAAAACCAGGACCAGCACCTAAAATTGCATTAGAAATTCCTGGAGAATTCGAATTACCAAATGGCCTAAAGGTATTGGTAGTAGAAAACCATAAACTACCAAGAGTTTCTTACAGCTTAACTATAGATAATAAACCAATGAAAGAAGGCAAAATTGCTGGAGTTTCAGGGTTATTAGGAAGCATGTTAGGGAACGGAACAACTAGCATTGCAAAAGATGCTTTTAATGAAGAAATAGACTTTTTAGGAGCTAGAATGAACTTTAGCTACCGCGGCGGCTTTGCTAGCTCATTATCAAAATATTCCGATAGAATAATTGAATTAATGGCAGATGCTGCTATTAACCCTTTATTAACCGAGGAAGAATTTCAAAAAGAAAAAGAAAAAGCTATTGAAGGAATTAAATCTAACAAAAAAAGTGTCGATGCTGTAGCAGGACGTGTAGGATCTGCATTAGCTTATGGTACACACCATCCATATGGCGAATTTGTGACCGAAGAATCGCTTTCTAAAATTACATTAGACAATGTAAATTCTTTTTACCAAAAATACTATTCGCCTTCTAATGCTTATTTAGTAGTTGTAGGAGATATCGATTATTCTACGGTAGAAAAACAAATTAAAAAACACTTTAAAAAATGGAAAAGCGCTATAGATATTAATACTGCTATTCCAGAAGCAATGCCAAATGTGCAGTATTCACAAATTAATTTTGTAGATATGCCTAATGCAGTACAGTCAAACATTTCCCTTACAAATAATGTAAATTTAAAAATGAATGACCCAGATTATCACGCCGTTTTAATTGCAAACAAAATATTAGGTGGTGGTTTCAATTCGTATTTAAACATGAATTTACGTGAAAAACATGGCTATACCTATGGAGCACGTTCTAGCGTTGGTGCAGACAAGTACGTTGCACGTTTTAGAGCAGGTGCATCTGTAAGAAATGCTGTTACCGATAGTGCGGTTGTACAAACCTTAAAAGAAATAAAACGTATTAAAAAAGAACCCGTTTCTGCTACAGCATTAGCAAATGCAAAAGCAAAATATGTTGGCGATTTTGTACTAGCACTAGAAAGCCCACAAACCATAGCGCGTTATGCTTTAAATATTAAATTAAACGATTTACCTAAAGATTTTTACACAACCTATTTACAAAAAATAAATGCGGTTACTGTAGAAGATGTAAACCGTGTAGCAAACAAGTACTTTGGTACCGATAATGCAAGAATTGTAGTTGTAGGTAAAGGAAGTGAAGTTTTAGAAAACCTAGAAAAAACAGGAATCCCTATTAAATACTACGATGCATTTGCAAATGAAGTAGCTAAACCAAACTACAAAATTGAAATGCCTAACGATATTGATGCAAATGCAGTATTAAATAAATATATCGATGCTATTGGTGGCAAGCAAAATCTAGATAAAGTGAACTCGGTATTTATTAGTGCTGAGGCAGAATTACAACCAGGTATGTTACTTAACCTAGAAATGAAAAAAACTGCAAAAAACCAATTTGCTCAAGAAGTAAAAGCAATGGGCCAGTCCATGATGAAAACCGTTATTGATGGCGAAAAAGGATACTCTGTAGTACAAGGGCAACGTACAGATATGAGTGCAGACGATGTAAAGAAAACACAAATTGAAGGCTCTCCTTTCCCAGAAGTAAATTACTTAAATGGTGGTGTTACTCTAGAAAAAATTGAAGCTGTAAACGGTGAAAATGCATATCGTATTAAAGTATCAGAAACCCAAACCAATTTCTATAGTGTAGAAACTGGATTAAAAATTAAAGAAGAAAAAACTTCTGCAATGGGTTCTACTTCCATATTTTTTACAGATTATCAAGAAATATCTGGTGTAAAGTTTCCTTTTAAAATAGGTCAAACAATGGGAACAAGAAAATTCGATTTTGTTGTAAAATCTATAAAAGTTAATGAAGGTATTAGCGACGCTGATTTCGATTAATTTTTAAACAACGAATAAATAAATAAAAATCCGAAGCCAATCGCTTCGGATTTTTTACTTTTGCACTCTAAATTACGCTTATGTACAGAACGCACACTTGCGGCGAACTAAATGCTGCTCATATAAACTCTACAGTAACACTTGCTGGATGGGTACAAGGAACACGAGATAAAGGATTTATGGTTTACGTAGATCTTAGAGATCGCTATGGTATAACACAATTATATTTCGACGAAGAACAAACCGAAAAAGCGATTCTAGAATCTGCTCAAAAATTAGGACGCGAATTTGTTGTTCAAGTTACTGGTAAAGTACAAGAACGCGTATCGAAAAACCCAAACATTCCTACTGGTGAAATAGAAATTTTAGTTTCTAGTCTAACCATTTTAAATAAAGCAGAACTCCCTCCTTTTACTATTGAAGATGAAACCGATGGGGGCGAAGAATTACGAATGAAATATCGTTATCTAGATATACGTCGTAATCCAGTAAAAAACAATTTAATTTTTAGACATAAAGTAACCCAAGAAGTTCGAAACTATTTATCTAATAGTGGTTTTATAGAAGTAGAAACACCATACTTAATAAAATCTACTCCAGAAGGAGCTAGAGATTTTGTAGTACCAAGTAGAATGAATCAAGGGCAATTTTATGCGCTTCCACAATCGCCACAAACCTTTAAACAACTACTTATGGTTGGTGGTATGGATAAATATTTTCAAATTGTTAAATGTTTTAGAGACGAAGATTTACGTGCAGACAGACAGCCAGAATTTACGCAAATAGATTGCGAAATGGCGTTTATAGAACAAGAAGATATTTTAAATGCTTTCGAAGGATTAACGCGTCATTTATTAAAAGAAGTAAATGGTATAGAAGTCGATAAATTTCCAAGAATATTATACGACGATGCAATACGTTTATATGGAAACGACAAACCAGACATTCGATTTGGTATGGAGTTTGGCGAATTAAACACTGTTGCACAACATAAAGAATTTGGAGTATTTAACAATGCCGAATTAGTTGTTGGTATAGCAGTACCAGGAGCAAATACATACACTAGAAAAGAAATAGACAAATTAATTAATTGGGTTAAACGTCCACAAGTAGGTGCTTTAGGCATGGTATACTGTAGATGTAACGACGATGGAACTTTTAAATCGTCTGTCGATAAATTTTATAACCAAGAAGATTTAGCAGCATGGGCAAAAGTTACAAATGCTAAACCAGGCGATTTAATATGTGTACTTTCTGGAAACAAAAATAAAGTACGTGCACAATTAAGTGCATTACGAATGGAACTAGCCGAACGATTAGGCTTACGCAAACCAAACGAATTTGCTCCGCTTTGGGTAATGGACTTCCCATTATTAGAATGGGATGAAGATACCGAACGTTATCACGCAATGCACCATCCATTTACGGCTCCAAAACCTGGGCAAATAGAATTATTAAAAACCAATCCAGGAGACGTAAAAGCAAATGCATACGATTTGGTATTAAACGGTAACGAAATAGGTGGTGGTTCTATACGTATTCACGACAAAGAAACCCAAGCCTTAATGTTCGATTATTTAGGTTTTTCACCAGAAGAAGCAAAAGCCCAATTTGGTTTCTTAATGGATGCTTTTCAATATGGTGCGCCACCACATGGTGGTTTAGCATTTGGACTAGACCGCTTAGTAGCCATATTAGGAGGTCAAGAAACCATTAGAGATTTTATTGCTTTCCCAAAAAACAATTCAGGACGTGATGTAATGATAGATGCTCCTGCACCAATAGACGATGTGCAATTAACCGATTTAAGTTTAAAACTTAATTTAGAATCTTAAAAAAATTAAATCCTGCTTCCTGCAGGATTTTTTTTGTAGATTTAAAATATGAAATCTAAAATATTAAAAATAATTGCTTTAGTTTTTGTTATTGCTTTATTAAGTTTTGCTGGCATTACTGGTTATTCCTACTATTTGTTTCAATATAGTTTAATACCTAATGAAGGTGAGTTTAATAACGATGCGCATTACATAAACCCAGAGGAAGCAATATTAAATGAAGGATTTTCTGTTTGTAACGAATCGTACATTTATCAATATTACAATACTAGAATATCACCTTATATAAATGGTAAAAATAATTTTAGAAACTATATAAACAAAAATTACCAAAACCGAAACTATACCGATTCTGGCTATTTTAATTTAAGGTTTATTATTAATTGTAACGGAAAATCTGGCAGGTTTATCTTTCACGAAAACAATCTCGATTTAGAACCTAAAGCCTTTTCAGAAGATTTAAAAAATCAATTAATTCAATTAACTACAGAAATAAAACAATGGCGTCCCGTATTTTTATATGAAGAAAATAGAGATGCATATATGTATGTTTCTTATCGAATAGAACATGGAGAAATTACCGAAATTATTCCTTAGTATATTATGCTTTTTAATGCTTTTTGCTTGTAGTTCTAAACGAGAAAAAGCAGAAGCTGTTTATAAAAGAGCTATTTTTTATCCGCAAGGATCTAAAATGAGTATTAACGGAATAAAAAGAGCAACCGAAATAGATTCTACCTACCAACAAGCGGTATACGAATTATCTGTAGCCTACTTAAAACGAGGGTTACCACACAAATGGAAACCACAATACAATAAAGCAGTAAAATTAGACGCTATAGAACGTGTTCCTTGGCGAGGATATTTATACCTATGGTTTTATAGAGACTACAAAAAAGCAATAGCAGATTTTGATGCTTCAGATGTTTTAACTCCAAATTTTATTGACAGACCACAAGGGCATAGCGTAGATTACTGGAGAGGCATTGCTTATTTAGGGCTAAAAGACTATAAAAAATCTAAAGCTTATTTTGAAAAATATATCCAAATGGAAATAGCAGAATCTGGAGAAGATTGGGTAGAATTAACCGCTTTTTTATATTATGGAATAGCGCATTATGAAACTGGTAATTTT